>JAFGBY010000043.1 GCA_016932915.1 Acidobacteriota bacterium
AAAAATGTTTATATTACCTTACTCGATTGAAGTTATTTAAATCAGGAATACGAAGATTCCCGATCAAGCCGGGAATGACTTACTTTTTTTTAGACCCTGGGTCTGCGCCAGGGGCATGCTCCGATTTCCGCTTTCGCGGGAGTGACTTACATTTTTAATAAACTTTGACTTTATGGCCGGGGTGACAATTCGAATGAACGGTTTAAAGATTTTTAATGATATCCATCTGGAATTTGTTTATACTTATTATCTAATGCGGGATAAAAATTAATCGGTTAAAACTAAGTTTATGATTACAATAAGAAAAAATATTTTTAAAGACCCACAGACGGCTTTATTGACCAATTTTGCCGCATTGATATTTATAGGATTTCTCCTGTTAATGCTCCCGATTTCACACAATGGGAGCAAAGTCAGCGCAATTGATGCGTTATTCACCAGCACATCAGCGGTCTGTGTGACCGGGCTGATTACAGTCGATACAGGAGCTGTATGGTCCGTCTTCGGTAAACTTGTAATAATGGTTCTTATTCAGCTCGGCGGGCTTGGGTTGATGACCTATGGCGCGCTACTTTTCCGGATTACCGGTTCAAAGCTCTCCTACGCTTCCTCGCTCAGCCTGCAAAGTACTTTCTTCCAGCAGAATTACGCCGCGGAATTCCGGTCATTATTCAGAGAAATAATATTAATAACCGCGGCAATCGAATCCGCCGGTACAGTAGCGATGTACTTTTTTCTTCCGCCACATGAAACCGTTGGCAGGAGAATACTCAGCGCGATGTTCCATACGATATCGGCGTTCTGTAATGCGGGATTCTCAATATATTCCGATAGTCTAGTATCTTACAGGGATAATGTTCCCCTTATGTTGCTTTTTATGTTCCTGATAGTGGCAGGCGGCATCGGATATTTTACACTTATTGAAATTCTTCATCGGTCAGGTAAGAAACACTTTAAAGTGGATAAAATCAGGTGGTCTCTGAACACACGTGTTGTTTTGCTTATGTCAGCGATCCTCATCGTTGCCGGGTTTGCCGCTCTTTTCCTTGTTGGCCTTACCGCGGAGGAAACAACTACAGGGCAGAATATAATGGGGGCGCTGTTCCAATCAATTACCGCGCGAACGGCAGGATTTAACACGGTTCATATCGATGCGCTTCCTCTTGCGGCACTTATAATAATAATCATGCTGATGTTCATTGGCGGATCGCCGGGTTCGACAGCCGGTGGTATTAAAACCACTACAATAGCGGTTATGCTCGTCCATATTAAAAGTGGTTTAAAAAAACAGGATGATGTAAACCTGCTGGGCAGACGTCTGCCGAACGGGGTTATCCGAAGGGCTACAGTTGTAGTTTTCCTGGCGATGATGTGGAATATGATCGGAGTATTTATTTTAAGCATTACTGAATCGACTCACGAAACGATGTTTATCGATATATTATTCGAACAGGTTTCCGCGTTCGCTACAGTCGGCCTCTCCACAGGGGTAACTTCCAGTTTGAGTTTTTTAGGAAAGTTGTGGATAATACTGAGTATGTATGTAGGGAGGCTTGGTGCGCTTTCGGTGGCGCTGTGGTTTGTCGGCGAACAGAGGACGCGTATAAGGTTCCCGAAAGAAAAGGTTATGATCGGGTAAGGTGATAAAATGAAGCAGGTATGCATAATCGGTCTTGGCAGGTTCGGTTCTCATCTGGCGAAATCGCTTGCGCAGAAAAACTGCGAGGTGATAGTAATCGATGCGGATGAGGAACGGGTGAACGAGATTCGCGATTATGTTCATCACGCGCTGATTGCGGATGCGAAAAATTTCAACGAACTGAAATCTGTGATCTCTCCGGAGATTGATGAGGTAGTTATCGCTTTTGGCGGATCGCTTGATTCAAGTATTCTTTCAGCCCTTCATCTGAAAAAATTGGGCGTAAAAATGATAAGGGCGAAAGCGTTCGATGAAGACCACGCGCATATCCTGAAGCTCCTGGGGGTGGATGAGGTTGTATTCCCCGAAAACGATACAGCCGAGAGGCTTGCAGCCAGGATGATGATGCCGAATTATCTGGATTTCCTGCCGATTACCGAAGATTACCGTGTTGTGGAACTTGCCGTGCCGGAGCATTTTTACGGAAAAACACTGGCGGAACTGCAACTGAGGAACAAGTTCAATGTCCTCGTCCTGGGCGTAAAGAACAAAAAGACTAAAGAAGTCAGGTTCATGCCCGGCGCGAATTTTGAACTGAAGGATAACCATATACTGGTCGTCGTGGGGCAAACGGATGACCTTGATAACCTTTCAAAAAGTACTTCGGAATAACTCAGCAGGAAACAATATCCTTTTTACCCGGTCTATTATCTAAGAATGCAGTATTAATTACTTGTACACTTGTTAGTTTGAATAGGCTTATAATTGTGATATGTTTATTATAATGGGAGATGTTCTATGACCGATTATTCCGGCTTACTTAATCGAATGATCGATTCTTACCAGGTTACCGAACTCCTGGGGCAGGGAGGTATGGGAGCCGTCTTTAAGGCGTACGATCATCAGAATCATCGTTGGGTGGGACTGAAGATAATTAACCCAAAGTTGCTGACTCAAAGGGAATTGATCGAACAGTTCAGGCTCGAAGCCGAAGCAGCAACAGGCTTGAACCATTATAATATCGCGCAGCTTTATTATATCGGTAATTTCCAGAATGTGCCGTATTACACGATGGAGTTTATCGAAGGGAAATCCTTTGCTGACCTGTTGAAAGAGCGCGGCCGTCTGGCAGGGACAAGCAGTATCAATTACCTTTACCAGATATGTAACGGTCTTGAGTACTGTGCCGCCAATGGGATAATCCACCGTGATATAAAACCTGCGAACCTTATGATAACTAATGATGGTATTGTGAAGGTAGTAGATTTCGGCCTTGCTATGGTTCTTCAGGAAGGATACCAGTCCAGCGAAGCGGAGCAAATACTGGGTACTCCGAAATACATTTCACCTGAAGCCGGAACCACTAAGCTTCTCGACCTCCGCTCTGATATATACTCGCTTGGCGCAACCTTTTACCACTTGATGGCAGGAGAACCGCCATTCCATGCGTCAACTCCGTTCGAATACCTGAAAAAACATATCAACGAACCATTGATTCCATTAAAAGAAAGAAATCCACTGGTGCCGGAACTTATATCGGATATCATATACAAGATGATGGAAAAAAATCCGAAAGACCGGTATCAATCATATAAAGAAATTAAAGACGATATCGATGCTGCTAAAAAGACCGGATTCAGGAAGACACACGATTTTGAGGTCAAAACTACTGCGACGGCTTCAAAAACAAAGGAGAAGAAAAAACAGCCTGTGTTTCTTTTTATCCTGATCGGTGTTTTCATAGTGGCTGTTATCGTATTCATGATTTTACAGAACCAGATCGAGCAGAAAAAGCTTGAGGCAGAAAAGGAAGTCAAAACCGAAGAGGAACTTGATTTTGATAATCTAAAAGTGCCAACCCAAAGATCCAATAATCCATATGCATCACCGGGTCCCGGTCCATACAGCGGTAGCCCTATGGCCCCCATAAGAGATGCAGGAATGGCTCGGACAAGGGCGAATATGATGAATGTAAGGGTAGCTGTCTCTATGTATATCGCCGCCAAGAATGAGATGCCGTCTTCTCTGGATGAAGTCGTTACTGAAACAGGAATTCCAGGTAATGTTCTATATGATTTTTGGGGATCAAAATTAAAACTGATAGAGAAGGGTGATTTTGATTTCAGCATAGGTTCTTCCGGACCTGACCGTGTCTGGGGAACGGCAGACGATATAGAACTTGGTAATTAAACCTAGATGTGATATTAATCGTATAGATAATTGATAGATAAGAAGCGAAAGGTATATGCAAAATGAAAAATAAACTCAAAGTCTTCATTATTATTGCGGGATTAATATTAGCAGTTTTTACACTTAGCGCTGATGATGGTTCGAATAATGAAAAATCGGATCTGCAGAAATATTTCAAGGATTACACCACGGCGCTGGCTATTATTGAATCAAGATATTCTGGAGAAGTGGATTTTGAGGAATTAGTGGGCCTTTCTATCCAGAGAATGCTGCAAACCCTGGATCCACATTCATCCTACGCCGACCCCAAGGCATTTGCCAGGATGCAGGAAGACCAGACCGGATATTTTTACGGTATAGGTATCACGATATCAATCAGGAATCAGCGGACTACCGTTATCAGTGTAGTTGAAACAGGCCCATCTTACCGACTGGGTTTACGCGCAGGCGATATGATTGACAGTATTAATGGGAAAAGTACAGCGGGTTTAAGCCTCAATGAGGCTGTCTCGATGCTTCGTGGACCTGAGGGCGAACCTGTTACGATCACAGTCAGAAGGCAGGGTATGTCCGAGCCTCTGAAATTTGAAATTATCAGAGAAAAAATAGTTGAAGAAGCAGTACCATATTATTTTATGTTTGATGATAAGACCGGCTATATAAAACTCGAAAGATTCTCCAAGCGAACAGAGAGGGATATGATCGAGGCGATAGAGAGCCTCAAGAAACAGAACATGAAACAGCTTGTCCTTGACCTCCGTGATAATCCAGGCGGGTTACTTACCCAGGCGATAGATGTTTCAAATATGTTTGTAGACAAGGGATTGATCGTCAGTGTTAAGGGAAGAGATCAACGGGACATGGCTGCATTCTCCGCAAAGAAAGAAGCCTTGGTTAAAGATATGCCGCTAGTCGTAATAGTGAATGAAAACAGCGCTTCCGGCGCTGAGATTGTCGCAGGAGCGATCCAGGATCATGACAGGGGAATCCTGATCGGTGAGTCAACATTCGGCAAAGGCCTTGTACAGACTATATTCAGGTTGAATAGTGGTGGCGCGGTATACCTTACGACTGCCCGTTACTATACTCCCAGCGGCAGGCTGATACAGCGTGAATATACCGGTATTTATGATTATTATGTCGGGCGCAGGCTGAACGAAGGTAATTCAGAGATCCCTAAGGGAGAAGTATTTAAAACTGATGCAGGCCGGCCTATATACAGCGGACAGGGTATTAGCCCGGATTACGAACTGGAACAGAAATTCACCGTTTTTCTTGGCAGGCTGGTAACGAAATCCCTAATTTATAATTTCGCTGGTGAGTTTGTGCGTAATAATCCGGATATGACAAAGAGTATGGATATTGATGATAAGGTACTTAACAAATTCAAAGAATACCTGAAGAAAAACGAATTTGAATTTACAGACAAAGAATTTGAAGAGAATATAGATGGTTTAAAATACCGGCTTGCGGATGATATTTTCACCAGGAGATGGGACAGGCAGACCGGAGTACAACATGCTATAAAATTCGATAAACAATTCCAGAAAGGCCTTGAACTTTTCAAGGAAGCCAGGAATCTCCTGAAACAACCGAAGAAGAAATAGTTCTGATTTAAAACCCGGTAAAATGATATATCAGAAAAAACAAACAGAGGGTATCCCTGACTCTGAATTGATCGAACTTTTGGATGAGATCGAGACTCCGGTCAGGTATATTGGTGGTGAGTTCGGGAGCATTATTAAAAACTCTGCCGATATCAATGTTCGGATTGCCCTGGCGTTTCATGACACCTATGAGATCGGGATGTCATACCTCGGTTTCAGGATACTCTATGATATTCTTAATAAAATTCCGGGTGTTGCAGCAGAGCGCGTTTTTGCCCCCTGGACCGATCTGGAAGAAAAACTCAAGAGTTCCGGGATGGAATTGTATTCTCTTGAATCAAAAATCCCTCTTTCGGAATTCGATATCATAGGTTTTTCTCTCCAATATGAATTGGGATTTACAAATATCCTGAACATGTTGGATCTCGGTGGTATTCCAGTACGCTCTGAGGATCGTACAGAAGAACATCCGCTTATTATTGCTGGAGGCCCTGTAGCTTTTAACCCGGAACCTGTATCTCCATTCTTTGATGCAATATTTATCGGTGATGCGGAAGAGGGTTTTGAAGAGATTATAGATCTGTATAAAACAGCGCAAGACAATAAGTTATCCCGTCAAGAATTGTGTGAGCTTCTTAATGGAAATCCCTCGATTTATGTACCATCATTGTTTGAAAAAATTAAAGATGAACAATCCGGAAAATACTCCCGGGAATCTATTTCAAAACCGGAGCAGAAGATTAAAAGAAGGATTTTAAAAGAATTCAAACGGGACTCTTTTCCATCTGACCTGGTAATACCTTTTGCCAAAACTATACAGGATAAAATTTCGGTGGAGCTCAGCCGTGGATGCGGAAGGGGATGCCGCTTCTGCCAGGCTGGATATATATATCTCCCGGTAAGGGAAAGAGATTCTTCCGATGTCATCGACCGGATAATAAACCTGGAAAAGAAAACAGGATATGATGAGGTATCCCTCACCGGTCTGTCACCGACTGATTATTCATGTTTCGAAAACCTGGTTCAGAGGCTGGAAGATTGGATGGTAAAGACAAATGTGACTATGTCTCTTTCATCCATGCGCCTCGATGGATTAAGCGATGATGTAATTAATATCATCGCCGGTATCAGGAAAACAGGTTTTACCATCGCCCCGGAAGCCGGGACACAGAGGATGAGGAATGTCATCAATAAAAACCTTACAGATGAACAAATAACAGAAGGCGTCGAGAAGATATTTAACGCCGGCTGGAAGTTGATTAAGCTTTATTTCATGATTGGGTTACCCACTGAAACAGACGAGGATGTAGCAGGAATCTCGGAACTTGCGAACAGGATTTACCAGATTGGAAGGAAATATACCCGGAGGCCGGAAATCAACCTTGCAGTTTCTACCTTCATTCCTAAACCGCATACCCCGTTCCAATGGGAGGCTATGTCGCCCGAGGATGAAGTGCGGAGGAAATTGGGAATAGTAAGAAGGGGATTAAAATACAGCGGAATACAGATGAAGTACCATGCTCCAGAGTTATCCTTTCTGGAGGGTGTGCTTTCCCGTGGGGATGTCCGCCTTGCTGATGTAATAGAAGAGGTCTGGAAACAAGGAGCGAGGTTTGACGGTTGGAGTGATTTTAAAAATTCAGAGCTCTGGAAAGAAGCATTCGATACGACGGGTGTAAAACCTGAGGTATATATGGCTGAATCATCTAAAAACCACAGTTTGCCCTGGGAACATATTGATACGGGAGTGAAGAAGAAATACCTTCTTTCAGAAAGAGAGAAAGCAAGAGCGGCGAAGACATCACCAGGATGCCCTCAAGGAAAATGTACACGGTGTGGTGTGTGTGAGGCTGATATAACCGAGGAGAAAGCGGTATCTTCTGTCATGGAAAATACCGAGGACGAGCAGAAAGAACCAATAGAATTTCCTGAGAAAAAAAGGTTCTTAGTCCATTATTTAAAAAAGGGATTATACCGCTACCTGGGGCACTTTGACCTTGTCAGGGGAATGACGCGGGCTCTCAGGCGCAGTGGGATAGAGCTTGCTTACTCAAAGGGATTCAATCCCAAGCCACAGATTGTATTTCCTCCGCCGATACCCGTAGGGTTTGAAGGTGATAATGAATTTTTTGAATTTGAATCTCACAACATCCCTGATTCCAGTACTTTTATAAAGCTGATGAACCAGAATCTACCGCCAGGGCTTTCTATTCTTTCAGCCGAGAAAATTGATGTATCTCAATCGAAAGTGGCTTTAGTTACCGGTTCTGTTTTTAGCGCAAAAATCAAAAGTGGGCTTGCATTTGAGGATGTAAGTAATTATTATAGCAAGTGGGAGACGATTTGGAGTAGCACGGAGCCCATTATATTTATTGAGAAGAAAAAGAATCGGATAAAGAAT
>JAFGBY010000044.1 GCA_016932915.1 Acidobacteriota bacterium
TAATTTTAACAGGAGGTCACTAATGGCTGGAATTTTAAAAGGTTACGAACCGGAAGCCTTATGGAGATATTTTGAAGAAATATCAGCTATCCCCCGCCCATCGGGTCACGAAAAAGCAGCGTCTGATTACATGGTTGGAATTGCCAAGAAACTGGGACTCGAATACGAACAGGACGAGAATAATAATGTTGTCATCAGGAAACCTGCAACAAAGGGACGCGAAAAAGATACACCAGTAGTACTCCAGGGCCATCTGGATATGGTTCCGGAAAAGAATAAAGATAAAGTATTCGATTTCGAGAAAGACGGAATTCAGCTGATGATCGATGGCGATTGGCTTACTGCTGACGGTACCACACTCGGTGGCGATAACGGTGTTGCCCTCGCAGCTGCGCTTGCTGTTCTTGAATCAAAAGATATCAGTCATCCTCCTTTGGAAGCGCTGTTTACAACGGAAGAAGAGACCGGCCTCACAGGCGCGATGACCCTGAAGCCCGGTTTTGTAAAAGGCAAAATCCTGCTTAATATCGATTCAGAGGAAGAGGGTGTAGTATTTATAGGTTGCGCTGGCGGTACAGATACAACCGGAAGAATTAAAATTGACTGGAAAGACGCACCGAAGGAATATGAACCTCATCTTCTTTTCGTAAGCGGTCTTAAAGGCGGCCATTCAGGTCTGGAAATCAACCAGCAACGTGGTGATGCGATCAGGATTATTGCCAGAGTGCTGTGGCACCTTGACCATGAATTGAAGATAGGAATTGCCAGTATTATCGGCGGTAGCAAGAGGAACGCTATTCCACGCGAAACCGAATCGGTTATATATATACCTAAAGGTAAACTGGACGAGGCTAAGAAAATCGTCAAACGAGTTTTTGATGATATATATAAAGAAATCAAGACTCAGGATCCTGGCCTTAAAATTGAGATTATGGATGTAGAATCCAAACCGGATGGCAAGGTTTATTCAGATAAATTTAAAGACCAGTTATTCAAACTTCTCTATGCGATACCTCATGGTGTTCTTGAAATGAGTAAGGATATCGAAGGTCTAGTCCAGACAAGTACAAACCTCGCGATTATCAGCCATCAAGATAAAGATACGCTGATGATCCAGACATCCCAGAGAAGTTCAATTGAGAGTTCTAAGGTTTTCCATGCTTCGCAGGTTGAATCGATTATGTTGCTTGCTGGTATGAATGTTAAACATGAAAATGCATACCCGGCATGGACACCGAATGTCGATTCAGCAATCCTAAAGGTTGCTAAGAAAGTATGGAAAGATACCCGCGGCTCGGAGCTTGATGTACAGGCGATTCATGCAGGGTTGGAATGTGGAATTATCGGCGAGAAATACGAAGGCATGGACATGATTTCTTTCGGTCCAAATATGCACGATGTTCATTCTCCTGATGAAAGACTGAATATTCCATCAAGCCAGCGTGTATTTGACTACCTGGTGGATCTGTTAAAAGCTATTAAATAATCTTAAGTCGACTATAATAGGGGAGCGCAACCTCCCCTATTTTGTTTATATGGAAAGAAACCTCCAAAGAGTGATTAAAATCCTTTTCTTCTTTTCGCTATTTCTATTGGTATTCATAATTGTTCCTCTAATTATTCAAAATCATTTTCTATTAAACCTCTTTAATGTTTTATTCTCTCCATTCTGCCATCAGGAGGAATCCCTTTCGCTCTCAATAAATGGAAGTTGTATGTCGGTATGCTCAAGATGTTTTGGAGTATATACCGGATTTTTTATTGCAATAGCAACGATCTTTTTTTCAGGAGGGACTGGGATTAAATATCTTATTAAACTAGGTGAAAAAAAATTACTCTATATTTTTCTGTTAGCTTGGCTGTTAATCGCAATTGATATAATCCTTTTCAGAAATGGTTTTGTTATACAGTTTCATGTGAGAAGATTCATCTCTGGATTTATTGTTGCATCTGTCTTCTGTTTTTTAATGCTTAAAATTTTGTATAGTTATTTTAGACAAAGAGAAGACTGGAAAAGACCCTGAATATAATTTCAGACTTTGTTCGAATAATAATTCAATTATATTTTTTTCTGTCCTTTAATGTGATATATTCCCAAACGGTTCACAATACAAAAAAAGTGGGGTTCGATTATTCAGCTACCTGCTGGACAAACTTCGCTTAAAAAATTATAGGAGGAGTTTTAGATGCCTGACGAGAACGAACTTATTAAGAAGGCAGAAAAACCAGGTAAGGATGCGATGAGGTTGCACCCTCATTTCAAAGGGAAAATCAGATCCGTTTTGAAATGCGGCGTGCGCAATATGGGCGATTTCGGTATATGGTATACACCTGGCGTGGCAAAACCATGCCTGGATATTAGAGATAATCCGGAAACAGTCTTCGAACATACCAATAAAGCCAATATGCTTGCTGTTGTATCAAATGGTACGAGAGTTCTTGGCCTTGGTGATATCGGAGCGGAAGCCTCCATTCCTGTTATGGAAGGTAAGGCGCTTCTGTTCAAGTACCTGGGCGGCGTTGATGCCTGGCCGGTATGTGTCGATACCAAGGATCCAGACAAACTGATTGACATTGTTATGAATATTCAGCCATGCTTTGGCGGTATCAACCTCGAAGATATACGCCAGCCGGATTGTTTCCATATCCTGGATACTCTCCGTGAAACAGCGCGCATTCCTATCTGGCACGATGACCAGCAGGGAACAGCTGCCGTTACCGTTGCAGGAATGATTAACGCAGTTAAAATAGTCGGTAAAGAGATGAGCAAGATTAAACTTGCGTTGATTGGCGCAGGTGCAGCAAACGTTGCTATTTATCGTCTATTAAAAGCTGCGGGTATCAATCCAGAAAATGTAATAGTAACCGACTCAAAAGGCACACTCCACAAGGGAAGAACAGAGCTACAGGAAAAATATAAAGAGAAATGGCAAATCTGCCAAGAAAGCAATGCTGATCAGGTGAAGGGCGGAATAATGGAAGCGATGAAAGGCGCTGATGCGTGTATCGCGCTTTCAACTCCCGGACCGGAAACGCTTAAACCCGAACATATAAAAGCGATGGCGAAGGATCCGATATTGTTTGCATGCGCAAATCCGGTTCCTGAAATCTGGCCATGGGTTGCTAAAGAAGCTGGAGCTAAAGTGGTCGCCACCGGCCGTTCCGATTTCCCGAACCAGGTAAACAACTCTGTCGGTTTTCCCGGTATTTTCCGTGGAACCCTTGATGTCAGAGCAAAAACCATCACTGACGAGATGTGTATTGCCGCTGCAATGGAACTTGCGAAAGTTGCCGAGGACAAGGGCTTAAGGGAAGATTACATTATCCCGACTATGGATGAATGGGAAGTGTTCCCGCGTGAAGCTGTTGCCGTAGGTATGAAAGCGATCGAACAGGGCGTGGCACGTATTAAATACACCAAAGAAGAACTGATGAAGATTGCTGAAGACACTATCAGAACTGCTCGTGAAGAAACAGAATGGATGATGAAAGAAGGCTGGATTATTCCTTTCCCGCCTGAAGCTTAATTATCCGATTCTTATAAATTTCAATGGCTGTCGATTCAACATCGACAGCCGTTTTTCTAGCTCCGTTTATCTCTTTTTACATGTATTGAGTTTTTCAAGCACTAATTAGAGGGTTATTGTCTTTGAATTTAAATAAAAATATATCAAATATTAATTTGTCAGCTTATAATAACTCCAGTTGTACAAGGTAGGGAAAATGCCTGAAAAATTAAGAAAAATACTGCAAAGGGATGCTATCAGAATAAGTTTGATAGCGTTGTTATGGCTAATCTTCATCTCCGGTTTGCATTACTGGCGGAATGTTGAAAAAGGCAGTGATAATTACATCAATATGGGCTATATGCCGGTAATTACTAATCTAGCATGCCCATTGATTGCTCAGGCGACAGTAGATGATGAAGTCAGATTTTCCGCTCTAAAATATGCCTCATTTGCAGATATGTCCGAATCTTTCAAAAGCGATAATATCCAGGTAGGTTTTATAATTGCCCCATTACCATTGGTGATGCGAAGCCAGGGAACTGGGGTTAAGATTGTCTACATCGGCAATAGGCATGAGAGCACACTTGTTGCCAAGAAAGACCTGGGAATCCCGAGGTCCGGTTTTCCAGCTCTTGCTGGAAAAACCGTCGCAGTACCTATGCGTTATAGCGGACATAACCTTGCAATGAAAATGCTTATGAAGAGGTATAACCTTCCTGAAAATAGTATAAGCCTTGTCGAAATGCAGCCACCTGACATGGCATCTTCAATGGAATCCGGAAATCTGGACGCTTATTTTGTGGGTGAACCTTTCGCGGCTCAGACACTCCGTACTGGCTCATCGACTCTCGTCAATTATGTTGAGGAGGTTTGGCCAGGATTTATATGCAACGTCATGATTGTAAGCGATAAAATGATTGAAGAACAACCTGAATTGGTTCAGAAACTGGTAAGTATGGCGGCACGAAGTAATATGTGGGCTGAGAAGAATCTGGACAGTGCGGCTCAGATAGCTTCAGGTTACTGGGGTCAGAATGTTGATCTGGTAAAATATGCTATGAATACTCCACCAGGCCGAATCGCTTTTGATATGTATATCCCCAAAAAAGAGGAACTAAAACAGATTTTTGATTATATGGTCGAATTCAACCTTATTGAACAAAAATATGAGTACATCATTGATGAAGTATATGATGATCGCTTTGCCAAAAATGTAAATTTCGATAACCTCACATCA
>JAFGBY010000045.1 GCA_016932915.1 Acidobacteriota bacterium
CCAGAACTGCCCCGAGATGCCGACCTGCGCCGGGGGATGCCCGCTGAACATCCCGGACAGTAAACTGAAAGAACTGAAAAAACTCGCGGGAATATAATCCACCCGCCTTAGTATAATAAAGCAGAAATATTTTTTATAGAGAGGGGTTGTAGAGAATTGCATAAAAATGGAAAACAACTGATTAACAGCTCTGTGCTATCAAACGGGATCCAGCTCGTGACGGAGCGGCTGCCTTACCTTCGTTCGGCGGCTTTCAGCATCTGGATCAAAGCCGGGTCAAAATACGAAACCGAGAAGCTCAACGGCATCAGCCATTTCATCGAGCATCTTATCTTCAAGGGCACGGAAGACCTGAAAGCGCGCGACATCTCGCTGAAAGTGGACGAGATGGGAGGCAGCGTAAACGCATTCACGAACCGGCAGGAAATATCTTTTTATATAAAAGTGCTCGACAGCGAACTAGAAAACGGCATCGACCTGATCTCGGATATAGTCCGCGGGCCGGCGTTCCGCGAGGAGGATATCGAAGTCGAGAGGAAGGTCATCCTGGAAGAGATCCGGATGTACGAGGATTCACCCGATGAGGCCGCAGGTGATTATTTTCTCAAGAGCTTCTGGGATAATCATCCACTCGGCCGCCCCGTGCAGGGGACGATTGAATCGGTCTCCGCCCTCACCCGGCAGGACATCATGGATTATTACCGTGAAGCCCTCGTGCCGGAGCGGATAGTGATCGCCGCGGCAGGGATGCTGGAGCACGAAGAACTCGCCGCGTTCCTCGAGAAGAAGTTTTCGTTCCTGCCTAAATCGGATTTCAAGGAAAACCTGACCACGCCGCAGCCGACGGAATTCAAGGATATCATCCAGCGGCCTCAGCTCGAACAGGTTAGGTTTATCATGGGCAGGGAGGGCGTGACCCTATCCGACCCCGACCGGCACGCAACGCAGCTGCTCTCGACTCTGCTCGGCGGCAACAGCAGTTCCCGCCTCTTCCAGAAGGCGCGCGAGGAGCAGGGCCTGGTTTATGATATCTCTGCGGCGTCACTTGCTTATCATGATACCGGTGTTTTTGCTGTATCGGCGGGGACTGCCCCCGGAACGCTCGACCACCTGCTTGACGTTATAAAAGAGGAACTGACCGAACTTGTGACCTCCCCTATCACCGAGGAAGAAGTTCAGCGCTTGAAAAATTTCGTCAAGGGGAACATGATGCTGGCGCTGGAGGATTCGAGCGCGCGGATGAACCGCCTAGCCCGGTATGCGCTGCATTACGACCGCTATTATACACTCGATGAGATCCTCGAAAAGGTCGACTCCGTGACTGCGGAGAAGATGAGTGAACTGGCACGCAAGATTTTCCCCGGGAAATGGTCGCTCACCCTCATCGGGCCGAAGCAGAAATACAATATCCCCGATACAAAATTGGAGATAAATGTCTGAGATATTAAAGGTCGAGATAAAACGCCACCCGCATTCCGAAGGGATAGAATTGCCTTCATTTGCAACTGAAGGCAGCGCAGGGATGGACCTGCGCGCGGCTGTGGAGGAGGATTTCATCCTCGAAGCGGGGAAACGGGCGCTCATCCCGACGGGCATCTCCATTGCCCTGCCATTAGGCTATGAAGCGCAGATTCGCCCGAGGAGCGGCCTTGCCCTCAAACATGGGATTATGCTCGTCAACTCACCCGGGACAATCGATTCCGATTACCGGGGCGAGATAAAGATAATTATGCTCAACACCGGGGATGAGGACTTCACGATTTCACGCGGGGACAGAATCGCCCAGATGATAATCGCCCGGTACACACGGATAGAATGGGACGAAGTCGAAGACCTCGAAAAATCAGACCGCGGCGCCGGGGGATTCGGACATTCCGGCAGTTCTTAAAGATCCGCGGAATCCTTCTTGACCTCGCCGCCCTGCACCTTAAACATCAGCAGGGATGCGATTACAAAACATCCGGCAGCAACCGGGAATATCGAGGCATAGTTTTCTGTTTTATCGATAACAATCCCGATCAACGGCGGGGATACAGTCTGCGCGAACATCGAGAAGAAATAATAAAGCCCTGTAATAGCGCCGAGGCTTGCCTCCGGCGACATATCGCAGATCATCGGGTATGAATTGATGTTTATCATCGCCCAGCCGGCGCCGCCGATTATCATCAACGCATAAATGGGCAGCCTGTCATGGATAACGAAAAGCGGCAGTACTGCAACAGCGATGACAAAAAGTCCGCTCTGAATGATCCTTTTCCTGCTGAACTTACCCGCGAACAATGCAGCAGGCACCGCGAAAATAATAAAGGCAACCGAAAATGCGCCCAATATCATCGCAGCGCTTCCCGGTGTTATCTCAAGCTTCTCCTTGCCGTAGAGAGTAAAGAACGTCTCCATACCGTTATACCCGAAGAACCAGAAGAATATCGCGAGGAACATATAAAGCGATTTCTCCGGCAGGGAGGGTTTAATCAGGGTGATTACGATTATCCCCATTGCAAGGACAGCAGCGATAATGCTCAGCTGCATTTTCCCGCCGCAGATCTGCAGGAGGCTTTCACCTGCAAAATCGCCGAAATAGACGATCCCGCCGATTACTGCAGAAATCAGGAGCGCGGTAAGCGAGAGGTTCACGAGTTTTCTCGGCAGTTCTTGTTCATCTATCAACGGAGGGTATTCCGGCTCCTTTATTCTCAATATAACGAGCATAACTGCGATGAACATTAATGACCCAATCACGAGGAAAGAGATATTGACAGAGTAATCGAAGAGCTTCGCGCCGAGGAAAAACGCGATCAGCGCACCGACTCCGCCCATGAGGTTGATAATCCCATTCGCCTTGCTCCGCCCGGCGGAGGGAACGATATCCGGCATGAGCGATATCAACGGAGCGCGGAAAGATGCCATGGCAAGATTCATGGCAATAATAACAGCGACCATGGAAATGATCGACCATCGGTAAGGGATAAAGATAAAGAAAAGAAATGCAAACGGCATTGCTGCCGCAATGAAAGGCTTCCTGCGGCCTGTCTTCGAACTTGTGCGGTCGCTGAGCGCCCCAACCACCGGCTGAACGGTAAGCGCGAGGATATTATCAAAGGTCATCACCAAGCCTATCATAGCGCTGGATGTGATAAAGCCTTTCAGCAGTATAGGTACATAGGCATTATAAAAAGTCCATACCGCCGTTATCCCCAAAAACCCGGAGCCGAGTATAAATATCTTTTTATAATCTATTTTGTCCTGCATATCCCGCTTCTCTCTTGAATATCATTTTATGGATATCGGCAGGATATAAAAGGAAAATCGTTTGAAAAAGAAAACTAATTCATGCTGAGTTCGTAAATAGCCCAGCCTTCATTTGAATATATGTATATATTCCCGGTTTTTTTATTCACACAAAAGTTTTTATTACCACGTACATCTTTAAGACTTGCAAGGACAGAATCATCCATTAAATAAACTTTAATTAAATCACCATTATCCTTAAATATTAAAACTGGAAAGGGATAATTCATTAAAAGCATGAGTTTATTTTGAATTTCTTTTATGGATAGCACATTAGGTGATAGGGGAATATCATTTTCACTTTTTATTTTCAGACTTGCCGGATGATAAAACTGCTGTATATACTCCACAAATTTTTCATCATATAGACCAATTTTTTCAAATGGCACAGGTTTGCTCCATAATAATTCTCCATTTGCGTCATAGCGAATAATTATAGGAAGTGTATTAAAGGCAACAGTAACCTGGTCTCGGTTGCTTATAGAAAGATATGACATAGTCATCACTTTAAAATATTGATTTTGCCTAGCATATTTAAAAAAAGACGGGTGTAATAAATTCTCACCAAATGACCTGATTTCCACACCATCTGCATTGTATACATGAATTAAGACGTCTTTTTCTGATTTTAATGAAATTGTGCAAAATATTGATCGATTTGAACTAATCGCGAAATCATGGAAAAACTTACCGATATTGATTTGTTTTATATAATTGCCAGATTTATCAAATACCTTTATTCCATAATTTGATTCGATATAAATATCAGAAGCAGCATCAATACGTATACTTTCAAATGGATAAACATTTAACTCCTTTGGTCCAAAACCTTTTCTTCCCCATTCCTTTATCATTTTTCCCTGAGAATCAGTTTTAATTATGCGATGATTAGCCATATCAAGGATATAAAGATTCCCCTCGGCATCGGTATCTATACTCTGGGGTTGAAAAACAGGATCCTCCAAACCATCGATCTCGGTGATAGTCCTCACCAGCGTCAGCTTCTTTTTGGGGATTTCACCGGCCATAAGATTAAAAGAAAAAAATAATAAAATAAGGAAAACTGAGGGAGAAACATGAATTAAAACCTTCTTCATTACATAACTCCAATAACAATATTTATATTATTGTAGCATGTTATTTTGAAATAAAAAAAGGGTTCAGGAGAAAACCTGAACCCGGTATATGTTCTATTTTAAATTAAATTATTCGTCTTCGAGTGGGTTGATCTTGATGTTGTTTTGATCCAACAGGATACCTGTCTTAAGCTGAAGGTTGTAGAGTGCAAGATTGTAACTGATACGGGCAGCAACCTCTGCATTACGAGCATCCGAAAGAAATTTAACATATTGTAATACATTAAAGTTTGTCGACGTACCTACATCGAATTTCTTTCTCTCGGCTTCGAGCTGTCTCTCTGCAAGGATTCTTGCCTTTTCTCTAGCTTTTATACTCAGGTAGCTCGTCTCAAGGTTACGAACAGCCTCACGAACATCTTTGATAAGATCCTGCTCGGCTTTTGTGAGGTTGACCTTTGCTATTATTTCAGCAGCTTTATATCTCGCATGTGTTCCCCGTGCGCTCATATTAAAGAGCGGGAAACTGAATTCAAGACCCACGGACCAATTTATAAACTGACCATTGAATACCTGGTCAAAGATATCTGAAAATTCAACAGTATTTTTCCCAATTACAGCAAAATCAGGATCCAAAGGATTAGTAGTATTGAATATCAGGAAGTCACCGCCAGTACCGGTTGCTGTAATTGAAGCTGTCAGATTCAATTCAGGCAATAAATCCCATGAGGATGCCTTGACATTAAGTTTACTGTTTTCCAAATCGAGTTTTGCTGATTTTAAATCCGGATGGTTTTCGAATGCCAGGTTTATCTGTTCCTGCACATCGATATTGACTTCTTCATAAGTGGGTTCATCAATGGCAACGATACTTTTACCCCAGGCTTTCGGATCTGATGGCGCATAAAGCTTCTGCATCAGGACATCCTGCGCAGCTTTTACGGTAGCTTCAGTAGAAATGATTTCCGCTTCTCTTGCTGCAACTTCACTCTCAGCGGACACGATTTCGATAGGCGCAGTAGTACCTACTTCAACTTTTATCTTGTTCTGTCTGAGCTGGTCTTTCGCAAGGTCCAGTGCCTGCTGAGCGACCTCCAGGCTTTTCTGCGCGGAAACTAAAGTCCAGTAGCTATTGATGACATCGTATAAACGATTCATAACGGAAAGTTTGAAGGATTCCAGCCCTTTTTGGAGATTATTTCTTGATATGACAATGTTTTTCTGCGGAATATCAAAAGAAAATCCAAATCCTTTCAACAAAGGTTGAGTAAAATTAAAGTTTAAATAACCATAACGGTAAGGATTTGTTGAATCGTAAATATCGGAAGTCTCTTGTTCAGAAATACCCATTGTAATAACCCACCTACCAGCTGTCGGAATTGTTTGACCTAACGAGGAAGAAAATGTCCATGAATCAGTATCCTTTGTTGAAGCTCCAACACCAGGAATTAACTCAATCTCATCTGTACCTCCCGAAAACAGGTTGGTATTAACTCTTGTTGATGATCCTATCTCACCATTAATTGAGAAAGTAATGTCGTTGAGTGCTTTTGAGAGAAGATAATCTCCTTCTGTTCCTTTAACCGTCTGGTAATCTACCTTAATATCCAGATTATTCTTAAGGGCAAGTTCTATCGCCTGTTCAAGAGTAAGTTTAATCGTCTCATCAGTTCCGGTTTCCGCGAGGAGCATAGAGTTAACCGGACCGAGTATCATTACAGCAAGTAAAATAAAATATACTGTTCGTTTTCGAACGCTATTCATAAATAAATTCCTCCTTTTCTGGAATTCTTCCTTATTAATACGTCTAACTCTCTCTTAAGTTTCATGACGAATGGTTAATCCATTTCGTCTACTTTATTTGCCGAAAATTTCCTTATAATCCGGATTTTTTCTAATTGCAGACAGATCAGGATTGTTATAGGCAAGAATTCTGTTTTCAGGATCGCTTTTAATCGATTTTTTCAGCAGGTCGATGCCCTTCTCTTCGTTTTCCATCTCCAGGTAAATAAGCGCAAGCAAGTATTCTTCTTTCGCTTCCAGTTTTTCTTTGATCGAAGTAAGAGCTTTTTCGGCGGATTCAGAATCGCCTTCGTTATACTTCAATAAAGCGTATTCATATTTATCTTCCCTCGAACGGGGCATGGTCACTTTTCCGCTTTTCAGATCATTAATAATAACAATATATTCTTTTGATCTTTCCTGGATATCAAAAAACTCGTCCGATTCCCCGACC
>JAFGBY010000046.1 GCA_016932915.1 Acidobacteriota bacterium
GAATCCACCGCTTCCTGAAGCATACGTTTTTCGTTACGTAAAATTACTTCGGGAGCTTTAATTTCGATAAGTCTTTTAAGTCTGTTATTTCTGATAATAACTCTTCTGTAAAGGTCATTTAAATCTGATGAAGCAAACCTTCCGCCATCCAGCGGAACCAATGGTCTTAACTCGGGTGGGATTACCGGGATAACATCCAGAATCATCCATTCCGGCCTGTTACCCGAGGCTTTAAAGGCCTCAACAACTTTAAGCTGTTTTGCGTATTTTAATTTCTTCTGTTTTGAATTTGTGGTTCTCATCAGTTCCCGGAGCTCGATCGCCAGTTTTGCCGGTTCGATTTTCGCCAGGATTTCTTTGACAGCTTCTGCGCCCATTCCGGCACGGAATCCGTTACTCTGATCCCGTACTTCACGGTATTTTTCATCCGTAATAACGTCCTTTTCATTCAGGCCTGAATTGCCCGGGTCGAGAACGATATACGACTCAAAATAGAGAACCCTTTCAAGGTCCGAAACAGATATACCAAGCAGATGCCCGATTTTAGACGGAGTACCCTTGAAAAACCAGATGTGAGAAACCGGGCTGGCAAGCTCAATGTGACCCATTCTTTCACGACGGACTTTTGCTTGAGTTACCTCAACACCACATTTATCACAGATTACGCCACGATGTTTCATCCTCTTATATTTTCCGCAAAGACATTCCCAGTCGTTTATTGGACCAAAAATCTTAGCGCAGAAGAGGCCGTCGCGTTCCGGTTTAAAGGTGCGGTAATTAATTGTCTCAGGTTTGGTTACTTCACCGTAAGACCAACTTCTGATTTTGTCCGGGGAAGCTAGACTGATCTTGATAGCATCAAAATCCTTAACCGAAGTCGGCTTCCTCGTTAGACTTAAAAATTTATCTTCCAATTTTTCCTCCTGGAGTGGAAAAATTATTCATCCAATTCTTTCTCTTCTTCGATATCTTCATCAGTCACCTTCCTGAGTAATTCTACGTTTAAACAGAGTGACTGCATTTCCCTGAGTAAGACATTAAAAGATTCCGGTAATCCTGCATGTAACGCTGTTTCGCCACGGACGATGGACTCATATATCTTCGCCCTTCCAAATACGTCATCGGATTTAGCTGTTAACAGCTCCTGCAGGGTATGTGCTGCGCCATAAGCTTCCAGCGCCCATACTTCCATTTCTCCGAATCTCTGCCCACCGAACTGAGCTTTTCCGCCCAACGGCTGCTGAGTAATCAATGAGTATGGGCCGATCGACCTGGCGTGAATCTTGTCATCAACGAGATGATGCAGCTTCAACATATATATGTAACCAACCGTTACTTTCTGCATCATCTGTTCGCCGGTCATCCCATCAAATAATATTGTCTTGCCGTCCTCAGGGAGATTTGAATTATTTAGATAATCTCCAATTTCTCCCTCTGTTGCGCCGTCAAAAACCGGTGTCGCAAATTTTAATCCAAGTACTTTTGCCGCCCAACCAAGATGCGTTTCCAATATCTGACCAACATTCATACGTGAAGGAACACCCAGAGGATTTAAAACGATCTCAACAGGGGTTCCATCAGGGAGATAAGGCATATCTTCTTCAGGAAGAATTGCTGCAAGAACACCTTTATTTCCATGACGTCCAGCCATCTTATCGCCTACGCTCAGTTTGCGTTTCATAGCGATAAAGACTTTTATCATCTTGATTTCACCCGGAGAAAGCTCATCACCTTGTTGTAATTGCTCTATTTTCTCATTAAATTTCTGACGGAGTGTCTTTATCTTTTTCTCGGAGAGAAGCTTCATCTCATCGATTCTGGATTGAATTTTATCTTTAACCTGTATATTGACAAAGACATGAGCCGGAATTGCTTTTAGAAGTTTCGCATCGAGAACAGCACTCTTGGAAGCAAATTCTTCACCTGAATCAGGATCAAAAAGCGTTTCTGATAGTGTCAAACCTTTAACAAGAGAACGAATCTGTTCGCCAAGACTATTCTTGATTATTTTAATCCGCTCTGAGAGTTCCCTCTCTTTTTTCTGAACAATTTCCTGCTCTATCTCGAGTGTTCTCTGATCCTTTTCCTCACCTCGCCTGGTAAATACCTTTACATCTACAACTACACCTTCAATACCAGGGGGTGTCAGCAAAGAGGCATCCCTGAAGTCGGCTGCTTTATCGCCGAATATTGCTCTCAGTAGTTTCTCTTCAGGGGATAGCTGTGTTTCTCCCTTAGGAACTACTTTACCTACAAGAATCGAACCAGGTTTAACCTTGGAGCCTATCTTTATAATTCCGCTGTCATCAAGGTCTTTCAGGAATTCTTCACTAACATTCGGGATATCCCTTGTGATCTCTTCCTTACCAAGTTTGGTATCTCTTGCTGTAACAGTAAATTCCTCAATATGAATCGATGTATATGCATCTTCTTTTACCAGTTTTTCACTTACAAGGATCGCGTCTTCAAAGTTGTATCCTCTCCAAGGCAAGAATGCTACAAGAACATTTCTTCCCAGGGCAAGCTCGCCTTCATCAGTCGAACTACCATCAGCAAGTACATCACCTTTCTGCACCGCATCGCCGACATGTACAATCGGGATCTGGTTAATACAGGTGTTCTGATTTGATCTTTTAAACTTAATAAGACGGTAAATATCAGCACCAAACTGGCCGTCTCCGCTTTCAGGCTGTACTCTTACAATAATTCTCTCAGCATCAACCGCTTCAACAACACCCGGCCTTCTGCAAAGTACAACAGCGTTTGAATCACGTGCGGTCTTCTCCTCCATACCTGTCCCAACCAGGGGCGCTTCGGTATTTAAAAGAGGAACAGCCTGTCGCTGCATGTTAGAACCCATCAATGCCCTGTTAGCGTCATCATGTTCCAGAAATGGAATTAATGATGCTGCAACTGAAACAAGCTGTACAGGCGAGACGTCGATGAACTCAATATCCTCTCTCGGAACCATTAAAGTTTCACCGGCTTTTCTTGCCGCAATCCTGTCAGACAGCAATTCGCGGTCTTTACGCGGAGCATTTGCCTGGGCTATTCTATATTTATCCTCTTCCCATGCACTCAAATAAAATGCATAGGGTTCATATTCAAATTTCTTTTTCAGGTCTTTATTGACATTATCTACATCATCTCTCGGCACAACTTCTCCTAGTTTGAACTGGCTGCCAGGAGCTCTCGTGATTCTAACGTAACTGACGATTTTATTTTGATCGACCTTTCTATAAGGAGATTCAATAAAACCGAATTCGTTAATCTTAGCGTAAGTAGATAATGACGAGATCAAACCGATATTTGGACCTTCAGGTGTCTCAATCGGGCAGATTCTGCCATAGTGAGACGAGTGCACGTCACGCACCTCAAAACCGGCTCTCTCCCTGCTCAAACCACCTGGGCCTAGAGCTGAAAGACGCCTTTTATGTGTGATCTCTGATAACGGATTGGTCTGATCCATAAATTGTGATAACTGTGAACTGCCAAAGAATTCCCTGATAGCTGACATAACAGGTTTTGAGTTGATCAAATCCTGCGGCATCATAGTCGCCAGTTCCTGGCTAACAGTCATTTTTTCTTTGATTGCTCTTTCCATTCTTGCAAGACCGATACGGAACTGATTCTCGATCAACTCACCCACAGAGCGGACACGTCTGTTTCCAAGATGATCGATATCATCCGGGCTTGTATCCAGGTTTCCTGCTGCCATCCTGAACAGGTATTTCACAACCTCAAGGTAATCCTTTTGTTTAAGAACCCTTTCATCAAGGTCAGTATCGAGTCCCAGTTTTGTATTTATTTTAAGTCTTCCAACTCTCGAGAAGTCATATCTCTGGGGATTGAAGAACATGTTCTCAAATAAAAGCCTAGATGTCTCAGGTGTTGGTGGATCACCAGGGCGCAATCTTCTGTAGATCTCGATAAGCGGATTGTCCCTTGTTTTTGCAATATCTCTTGCCAGAGTATTGATAAGAGTCGGTCCAATATCATCATGTTCCGGCATAATAACTTCGAGATCAGAGAAATTGTTTTCCAACAGTAACGCTATAACCTCAGGCGTTATCTGATCGTTTGCGCTTACAAGAACCTCACCTGTTTCTGTATTTACAATATCTGCAATCGCATAAATAGACTCGAGAGAAAAGGCATCGAGTTCAAGCTCTGTAACACCATCTTCTTCAAGTTTCTTTAAGTCTCTTTTTCTTATTGGGCTACCGGCTTTTATAAGTACTTTTCCGCTTTTCGGACCTTTTAAAGGTTTATCAGGTCTGTAACCTTCCCAGAAATCAGATATCTGCCAGAAAACTTTCCCGCTATTCTCAAGGCGAACTTTCATTGGATGATAGTAATACCTTAAGACTTCTTCCGGAGTATCCAATCCCATAGCTCTGAGGAAAATGGTAGCTAGGAATTTTCTCTTCCTGTCAATCCTTACATAAAGTAAATCGCTTCTGTCTGTTTCAAACTCGACCCACGAACCACGGTAAGGAATAATCTGTGCGGTATATAAATTTTTCTTTTGAGCCGAGAAAAAGACTCCTGGTGACCTGTGCAACTGTGATACGATAACACGCTCGGTACCATTATATATAAATGTACCGTTATCTGTCATAAGGGGGAATTCCCCAAAATATACATTCTGTTCTTTAATATCTCGTATTGTCTTCGCGCCTGTTTCCTCATCCTTATCGAATACAACGAGACGAATTCTCGCGTGAAGCGGTATTGAATAAGTAATACCACGTTCTACGCATTCTTCGATATCAAACTTAATCTGTAAAGAAACCGGATAACCGCAACTCTCGCAAATTTTTGGTGTAAAGTAATTTGTCGCACCACAGTGATTACAAGATACCTGCTGGTCTTCAGGATTTTTCGGAATAAGATGATGATTACATTCATCACATATAACAACCAGGTTCTCGATTCCCGTTAAATTTCCGCACTCACATTCCCAGTTACCGACGGAATAATCGACATATTCAAGAGAACATGTTTCCCTGAAATCCGTGATAGGAAAAATAGACTGAAAAACACCTTCCAAGCCTGACTTGTCCCTCTCTGAGGGCAGTGTGTACATTTGAAGAAATCTTTCATAAGATTCCTTCTGAACTTCGATCAGATCGGGGATAGGCACATTCGTTTTAAGCTTGGCGAAATTATATCTTTCTACCTTATTATTGGCTGTTCCCATTAAAATTCTCCGCCGACAATTATATATTCAGTCAAACCCTTACCCTCGAAACTATTACGAGTATAAGATTTGTTTAACCTCAAAATTCTCATAAATGATAAAAAACCAACACCAGCGGAATACTTTAAATGAATCCGCTGGTACCGGAGATAGTTTAGATGGTGATGATCTTTACTTAATCTCGACCTGAGCACCTGCGTCTTCGAATTTCTTCTTAAGGGCTTCGGCTTCTTCTTTAGCAATACCTTCTTTGATTTTGCTTGGTACGCCATCAACAAGATCCTTAGCCTCTTTAAGACCAAGTCCATCAACGACTTCACGAACGACTTTGATAACCTCAATTTTCTTGTCGCCGAAAGTGGTTAATATTACATCAAATTCCTGCTGCTCTTCGCCAGCATCAGCTGCTGCTGCCGCTCCAGGAGCTGCCGCTATCGCTACCGGCGCTGCTGCTGAAACGCCGAACTTCTCTTCAAGTTCTTTCACCAGATTCGCAAGATCCATCACTGACATCTTTTCAATGTGTTGAATGATATCATTATTAGTAAGTTCTGCCATTATCGGTCCTCCTCGATTTCTATTTTAAATCTAATTTGATTGCTCTTTTTTTCTTTTTACTTCAGCCAATACGCGAACAAAACCGGCATTGATTTCATTAAGCGCAGTAACGAAACCGCGTATCGGTGAATTCATTACATAAAGTAACTTCGCAAGCAGTTCTTCTCTGCTCGGCAGAGACGATAACTGTTTAAACTCTGCAGGTTCAATCAATTTTCCTGAAACAATACCAGCCTTAAACTGTAGCTTTTTTGATTCCGCTGAGAAATCAACAAGAGCTTTAGCCAGGGAAACAGGATCTTCGCTTGTCCATGCCATTGCGACGGGACCAACAAAAGCATCTGTTAATCCTTCAACCGCAGTACCTTTTATCGCTTTCTTAGCAAGGTTGTTTTTAACAACCTTGTAATGCGAATTCACATTTCTAACGGACCTTCTAAGTTTATTTATCTGCTCTACAGTCAGCCCGCTGTAATCAAATAGAAATGCCCATTCGATATCTTTGATTTCAGTGTTGAAATCTTTGATAAACTGAGTTTTTTCCACTTTATTCACTTGAGCACCTCTTTACTTCAGATTCATACTAGGAATATCAATAATCAATCCAGGCCCCATTGTGCAGGAAAGAGTTATTTTCTTCAGGTATTTTCCTTTTGCTGACGCAGGTTTAACTTTTACTAACCGTTCAACAAGTGCTACTATATTTTCTATCAGATTACTTGAATCAAAGGAAATTCTACCAACCGGGCAATGAATAACACCGGCTTTATCAACACGGTATTCAACCCTTCCAGCTTTAATTTCTTGTACAGTGCTTCCGACATCAAATGTAACAGTGCCTGATTTCGGGTTAGGCATCATACCACGCGTACCCAGTATTTTACCTACTTTACCTACATGCTTCATCATATCAGGTGTTGCAACAACTGTATCAAAATCAAGAAATCCATTTGATATTTGTTCGACTAAATCTTCACCGCCTACAACATCAGCACCTGCATCCTGCCCTTCTTTAGCTTTTTCTCCGCTCGCAATAACAGCAACCCTGACAGTCTTACCGATTCCATGAGGAAGCATAATTGTGCCGCGGATCATCTGGTCTGCGTGCCTGGGGTTTACACCCAGATTTGCAGCAATTTCGACCATTTCATCGAAGTTGGCGAATGCTACATCTTTTAACTTCCCAACTGCTTCTTCAAGAGGGAAAGGACCCTTCCCGACTTTTTCTCTAGCAGCTCGTATTTTCTTGCCAATTTTCGCCATAACAACCTCTTTACTTATCGTACTCGATACCCATATTCCGGGCTGTACCCTGGATTATTTTAACCGCGGAATCCAAATCATTAGCGTTCAGATCCGGCATTTTTATCTTAGCAATTTCTTCCAACTTCTCGCGGGATATTTTTCCGACCTTTGTCAGGTTCGGCTCCGCGGAACCTTTTGCTATACCAACAGCTTTTTTAATAAGGTCTGAGGCAGGAGGAGTTTTTGTAACAAAAGTGAAGGATTTATCGGAATACACAGTGATAACAGCTGGAATAACCATACCTCTGTCTTTTTCCGTCCTGGCATTATAAGCCTTACAAAAATCCATTATGTTTAATCCCCACTGACCCAGCGCCTGACCTACTGGGGGCGCAGGTGTTGCTTGCCCTGCCGGAATTTGCAACTTGATCTGTCCAACAACCTTCTTAGCCATTTGAAGCCCTCATCAACTTTCTTTTTATATCTTAACAACCTGTAAAAAATTCAATACTACAGGAGTCTCTCTGCCGAAGATGGTTACCATTACTTTCAGTTCGTTTTTATCTCTGTTAACATCATTTACTCGGCCCTCAAAATTTGTAAAAGGACCGTCGATGACACGAACCATTTCGCCTTCACGAAATTCATATTTAGGTTTCGGTTTTTCAGCTGTCTCAACAACATGATGCATTATCTGGTTGAATTCTTCTTCGCTGATCGGATTCGGCTCTTTTCCACTCCCAACAAAGCCGGTAACCTTCGGCGTAGAGCGAACAACATGCCATGTTTTTTCGTTCATCTCCATTTCAACAAGAATATATCCAGGGAAGAATTTCTTCGGAGTCACAACCTTTTTCCCGTCCCTTATCTCGACAACGTCTTCAGTCGGAATAAGAACCTGGGTGATTCTGTCCTCCATTCCCAGAGATTTAACTCTCTGGATAAGGCTGTCTCGAACCTTTTTCTCATATCCTGAATATGTATGAACAACGTACCAACGTAACATTATAAAACCTTACCGTAACTAGGCTATTGCACTGAAGATGAATGTTAAAGCTTTCGAAAGAGCTATATCCACAACCGCTAAAAATGCTGTGACAACGGCTACCATCACACATGTTACAACAGTAGTCCAGATGACATCAGTTTTTGAAGGCCATGTGGTTTTCTTCAGCTCGATAGCCACATCAGCAAAAAATCTTTTTATTCTCCGAAACATAAATCCAACCTCAAAAATTAATGGCAGGCCAGGAGGGACTCGAACCCCCGGCCACCGGTTTTGGAGACCGGTGCTCTACCAAACTGAGCTACTGGCCTACCTGCTTTTACTTTGTCTCTTTATGTAAAGTGTGTTTTCTATCAAACCGACAGTATTTTTTTAACGCCAGTTTGTTTTTATTCACCTTTTTGTTTCGAGTGGCAGTATAGTTTCTTCTACCGCATTCTTCACAAGCCAGCAGCACTATATCTCTATTGCCTTTAGCCATTTTAGTTTCTCACTATCCACTAGTATTACTTAATTATTTCAGTTACCGCTCCGGCGCCAACTGTGCGGCCGCCTTCACGGATAGCGAAACGTACGCCCTTTTCCATAGCGA
>JAFGBY010000047.1 GCA_016932915.1 Acidobacteriota bacterium
AATTGAGAATATATATTTAATATAAGTGAATATATGAGAAATTTATCCACAACAAACCAATTTCCGGGGGTAAAATTAATGGAGAGAAATGATGTTATAAGAGACTTGTATCTCAACAATATTGAATATAAAAGGATAAAAGATAAACACAGTGAATATGATAATATTCTTAAGGAGTTTCAGGATAAAAGATTTCTTACCGGAGATGAAGAAATCGAAGCGAAGAGGCTTAAAAAAGAAAAACTGCGTCTTAAAGACCAGCTGGAAATTATTATTCGCGAGCAGATGAAAAAAGAAGATTGAATTCAATACAGATAGTTCTTATAATTTAACACGGGCGCCTTATGGCGCTCATGTTATTTATGCCCACAATCCCGAAAACTTGAGGTAAGTAATGAGTACTCATGATAAAAAATTTGGTTACAGGGTCGCAGTTTTTGATCCTACTTCGATTTATGGAAAAGAAATAAGAAAAATCCTGATCGAGAGGAATTTCCCAAGCGAGACTGTAGCTTTACTTGATACAAAAGAGAATAAAGGAACCCTTTCCGAGTATGATGGGGAAGTCCTTGTCCTGGATGTTGCCGACAGGGATTCATTAGCTACAATGGATGTAATCTTTTTCTGCGGTAAGCCCGAAACTGTGAAAACTTTGGCGCCGCTTTATAAGGAACTAAGTTTTTATGCATTTGACCTCACGGAATCATCACCCGAATCGGATACCTACAGAAAATTTGTTCATGGTATCGATACGGAAGAATTGAAGAAATTTAAAGGGATTTATGCTAATCCTCATTCTGTGACCATTACTCTTGCTCATGTATTGGCTCATCTAGATAATGAGTACGGGGTGGAAAGAGCAGCCTCGACTGTCCTTACATCAGTATCCGAAGACGGATTTGACGGGATAAGTTCCCTTCATAAACAGACAGCAGACCTTTTAAATTTTGTCTCGGTGGAGGGGAAACAAAGGATATTCAATGTTTACCCTAAAGAGGATGTCGGGGGCAGTTATTCTATGAAAATATGTGATCAAGTGTCAAAAATTACCGGGATTGACCACTCGGCTATTTCAGTTGTCGTTTTTGATGCCCCGATATTCTTTGGTAATTTGATTTCTACATATATAGAGCTTCGGGAATCTCCCGGAAAAGATGTCGACTGGAATAAAATCTTTGGCAATCTTGATGGCTTGCAATTTGATGGTGTTATTTCTGAAGGGTCATTACCTATCGGTCCGATAGATATTGCCGATAGTGATAATATTCACCTTCAGATATCAAGAGCCGAAGAAAATGATTTCAAACGTTTCTGGTTGTGGATTCTTGCGGATAATATACGGATAGGTTCAGCTTTAAATGCAGTCTGCCTGGCCGAAATCGTGCTGGATTTAGAGTAAATGGCCTACAACAATTATATGAAAGATATTCTTGAGTTTAATTATATATAAAGTATATATGTATCATTATTAAGATGGGAGACTGGTTTTGAAACTTGATAAGCTTACTCCGCAGGAACAGCTGGAATACCTGAAAAAAGGTACCGAGCAGATCGAAAAAGAAGATGAACTTCTGAAAAAACTTGAAAGATCGTATAAGACCGGCAAACCCTTAAAGGTGAAGGTTGGGTTTGATCCAAGCGCGCCTGATATTCACCTGGGGCACACCGTTGTTCTCAGAAAAATGAAGCATTACCAGGACCTTGGGCATACAGTTGTTTTCCTTATCGGGGATTTTACCGGGTTGATCGGTGATCCGAGCGGGAAAAAAGCAACCAGGCCGCAATTAAACAAGGAACAGGTTCTGGAAAACGCGGAAACCTATAAGCAACAATGCTTTAAAATACTCGATCCGGAAAAAACGGTTATAGATTTCAACAGCCGTTGGCTAAATGAGCTGGGCAGTGAGGGATGGATCCGCCTGGCTGCGAAATATACAGTAGCCCAGATGATGACCCGGGATGATTTCAGGAACCGCTGGGAAAAACAGCTACCCATCTCGATACACGAATTGCTTTATCCTCTAGCCCAGGGTTACGACTCTGTCTTTCTTGAAGCGGATGTCGAACTCGGCGGAACAGACCAGACATTTAATCTGCTTGTCGGTAGAGACCTTATGCGCGAGTACAACCTCGAACCACAGGTGATTATGACTCTTCCATTGTTGGAAGGAACGGACGGCGTGGATAAAATGAGTAAATCGCTCAATAACTATATTGCGATTGAAGACACACCGAAAGAAATCTTTGGAAAGGTGATGTCTATCTCCGATGAGATGATGTACCGGTACTACGAGCTCTGCACTGATACTCAAATGGATGAAATAACGGCGATCAAGAAAGCTGTTGCCAGTGGAGAGTTGCACCCGATGGCAGCGAAAACAAACCTGGCAAAGCTTATTATTAAAGATTTTCATAATACTGCAGCTGCAGATACTGCAGAGGAAGAATTCCGGGCTGTTTTCAGTGATGGTGGAGTGCCGGATGACATAGAAGAATTCAGGATTAAGATCGGTACCGAAGCCGAACCGTTGTTTAAACTGATTGCACGTTCCAGTGCAGCAAAATCCAACAGCGATGCAAGGCGACTTATGCAGGCAAGCGCGGTTTCGGTTGACGATGAAAAAGTGAGCGACCTCGGTTTTGAGATAGACTATTCCGCTCCGGGAGAGTATATCGTAAAGGTCGGGAAACGCAGATTCATTAAATACATAGTTGGATAGGTGTGCCATGCTGATCGGCATCATGTCGGATTCTCATGATAGCATGACCCAAATTAAAAAAGCTGTTGAGCTTTTTCGGAAAAATAATGTGGATTACATCCTGCATGCCGGGGATTTTATAGCTCCATTTTCAATCGAACCCCTGAAGAACAGTGGGGTAAAAGAAGTAATTGGAGTGTATGGTAATAATGACGGTGAAAAAGAAGGTCTGGAGAAAAGTTTTTTGAATATTGGTGGGCGTGTCATGAGGCCCCCGTATAAATTTGCCCTGGATGGTTTATCCTGCATGATGATGCATGAGCCGTATTTTATAACAGATGCCCTGGATGACCCGGAAGTGAACGTGGTTATATATGGTCATACTCATAAGCTATCGATTGAGGAAAGAGCGGGGAAAATGGTTATTAATCCGGGAGAGGTTCTCGGGTACATCAGCGGTAGGAGCACAATCTGTCTGTTGGATAATGAGACCATGGAAACAAGGGTGCTTGAATTCTAATGGAAACAAAAACAACGGGTAATCGTAATAGTAACCTGGAGGTTTAAGAAAATGAATACTCTGAAAACGACTTTTTTACTGGCTGCTTTAACAGCGGTATTTATCGTGGTTGGTAACCTGATTGGTGGACAATCAGGTATGATTATCGCTCTAGTCTTAGCTGGAATAATGAATTTTGTCAGCTACTGGTGGAGCGATAAAATCGTACTGATGCGATACCGTGCTGAACCACTCAGCCGGGAAGATGCTCCTAAACTCTACAGCATGGTCGAAGACCTGACAGCCAGAGCCTCCATGCCGATGCCTAAGCTCTATCTTCTCCCGAGTGAAAGCCCGAATGCTTTTGCAACCGGAAGAAATCCAGAACATGCTGCGGTTGCGGTAACACAGGGATTGATGGATTTGATGGATTACGAGGAAGTGCAGGGAGTAATCGCTCATGAGCTGAGCCACATCCGCCACCGAGATACCCTGATTGGAACCGTAGCGGCTACCCTTGCGGGCGCGGTTATGGTTCTTGCGAATATGGCTCGTTGGGGCGCAATATTAGGAGGTGGAAGCAGGGATAACGATGGTGGTGGTATCATCGGACTTTTAGCCACCGCAATAATTGCTCCGATAGCAGCTATGCTTATTCAGATGGCAATCAGTCGAAGCCGTGAATTTAAAGCTGATGCGGGCGCTGCGGAAATAACCGGGAACCCGAATGGGCTAGCCTCAGCGCTTAAGAAACTAAAAGCTGCAGGAGAAAGAATTCCTATGAAAGCGACACAGAGCACGGCGCATATGTTTATTTATCAGCCTTTCCTCGGGACAATCGGCAGACTGTTCTCCACACATCCCCCTATAGAAGAAAGAGTGAGAAGATTGATCGGCTGATCACAGAAAAAAGTATATTTTGAAATTCTTATAGATTGCCGGCTTTTAAGCCGGCATCTTTTTTTTATGAAATATGATATTCTTCAGGGGCGATAGGTAAATCAGTATGAATGAGGAAAACAAAAAGAATAAACCGCTCGATGATGACAGAAAAGCCAAATTGTTGAGATACATCGTAGATTTTACTATCAGTATGATTTACCAGAGCGATGAAGGGATAGAAAAGGATTTTAGTCTGGTTGATGGAGTCCGGGATAAAGCAGTCAGGTTCTTCCCGGGGAAAGAGAAGACTTTTTTCTTGATATACTATCCCAGGTTCAGGAGGGTGCTGGTGGAGAAATACGGTGTTAAAGCTGAGTATTACGACCATCAATTGAATAAGAAATTCGAGGAGTATTTTGGAGGTGCTAAAAATGACAAAATCAATTAGGACAGTTTTAAGTATTCTTGTTGTATTCCTTTTCTCTGTTATTGTAATCGCAGATCAATACAAAGATCACACAGATGCCGCGGGCGAAATTAATTCTGCAATCAACCTGGCAAAAGCAGATGGAAAGAATATTATGCTTATGTTCGGGGCTGATTGGTGTCCCTGGTGCCGACTGATAGCGAAATATATCAATGAAAACGAGACAGTGAAGGCATATATTTCTGAGAATTATCATATCGTTAAGGTCGATGTGGGCAAGTTTGATAAAAATCTTGAGATTATCGAGAAGTATAACGTCAAGCGTGATGCCGGTGTGCCGTCCCTTGTCGTCTTAAATAGCAGAGGTGAATTCCTCGTTTTTCAGGAGACCGGTAGCCTCGAGGAAGGCAAGGGATACAGCGAAGAGAAAGTTTTACGTTTCCTGAAAAAATACCGATTCGTGAAATAGCTTTATTGAATCAATACAGCGCTTCTATTGACTGATCGACGGTATATTCTTATACTTTCCAAATGAAAGTGAAGAGACTTGTAGCGGTATTGTTTTGCTTTATTTCCGCTCTAGGGGGATTGTATCTGATGATTTCCTGTGACAGTCGGGAATCTTCAGGATACGATTTTATTAGCCATTTCAACCAGGCTGACAAGCAAGGTTTTTCTGTTACACCGGAATTCGAATTGGTTACAGAACAGACGAAACCGTTCGATGTAAAATTCCTTATAGATCGTTTTACCAGGATATCCTCTGCAAATGTGACCCGAATCTATAAAGACGGGTTTCATCTAAAAAATGCCGGGGGTAAAAGGAATGACGGGCTGTTCTGGTTAAATTTTAAATTCAGGGCTGAACCGATGCCCGAATTTCACATAAAAATCAGGGAAACATCCCCATCATCTTATACAAACATCGTTTTCAATCCAAATAAGTACGATGATGCTATAATCCTGACAAGATTTTCTGATAACAAACCTGTTTCTACGGATAAAATAAAATATAGCGTCAATCAAAATTCCTCAAATCTGCTGCTTATAGGTTTTTTTGATAATTTCCTTGTGATAACTGACAGTAATAAGTTGCTCTTCCAGCAATGGACTGAAATCCCGTCTCCTGGCGGAAGTGTAACGGTCAGTGAAATTACAGAAAATGCTGATAATCTGAAATATTCTCTAAAGTATTCTGCTATTGATGTGAACGAGCGAAATAAACTGACTGAATGGTTCAACTGGAAGTATAAAAAAGCCACCGAGCATAAATATAATTTCACTAAACGCGCTGAGAAATGGAATACACTTGCACCCAGAAACCGAATTGTACTGAACGATGCGGAAAGTCCATTTCTACTTCGGTTTGAGAGTGGGGATTTTGTCCGCCGTTCCATTCTTTTTCCAGCTGAAAGCGCTCTTGAATACCTTGTCGATATACCTATGAAAGCATCCTTACGCTTCAGTATCCTTGGTGGAGACAGCCTGCCGGAAGCAGGGGTTTTCCAGGTTAATATAGATAATGGCGAAATTGATAAGAAATATGAAATACAATTGGATGATTTGCATGAAGGCAAGACGGAATTCAGGGATTTCCGGTTTGATCTTGAAGATGTTTATGGACGAAATTGTAAAGTTAGGTTTAAATATCTGCCTGCGTATTACAGCGATGAATACCCTGGCCCTCTTGTACTGGGAGCCCCTTCTATTTCCACGGAAAGAAAAAATAATGATATCAATGTTGTCCTTATATCCATAGATACACTTCGCGCTGACCATCTTGGCTGTTATGGATATAAACGTGATACATCGCCTAATATCGACCGGTTTGCAGCAGATAACACGGTTTTTGAGATGGTGACCGCATGTTCTGATTGGACGGTTCCATCACATATGAGTATTTTTTCCTCGATGTATCCCTTCGAAGCAGGATTCGTAAAAAGCACCAGGGTTTTTGAGAAATCGTACCTTTCTGATAGCATACCGACAATTACCGAGTACCTGAGGAATGCGAATTACATGACCTTTGGAATCCATGGTGGGGGATATGTATCCCCGATATACGGTTTTGATAAAGGATTTGACCTGTATCGAAAATCCAAGGGAGATGTTTCTCTTGCTGTAGACAGGGCAATCGAGCTGCTGGAAAAAAACCGGGATAGGAAATTATTCTTATTTTTTCACACCTTTGAAATTCATGCTCCTTATATTCATAAAGATTATCTCATGCAGCCTGGCGCGGATAAAATGGATCATAAAGAGAAAGTAATCGCCGCATACGACAGCGGTATTAAATATACGGATATTCATATCGGCAGGTTGATTGAATGGTTTGATAAAAACGGATTGATGGATAATACATTATTCATTATAACCAGTGATCATGGCGAGACGTTCAGAGGGGTGAACGAAAAAAGTAAATCCGGTTTTCACGGGAACACCCTTTTCGATTCTGAAACACATGTTCCCCTTATCATCGGCGGCGTCTCTGAATTCAAAAAATCGGAGCGAATAAAGGGACAAGTGAGTTCTGTGGATATTCTGCCGACTTTGACTTCTCTGCTGGGAATACAATTGAAGACAAAGGTTCGGGGAAAAGATCTTCGTGAGACTAAGGGAACAAGAACGGAACAGAGAGTCGCCTATTCAGAAGCGACTCATACAAAGCTGGAAAGAAAATCTGTTCGAACCCTCGATTATAAACTCATCCAGAATTTCCTGCTTGATTCACCGAAGAAACGAAAGGCACAAAATCCGTTTGTCTTTTTCAATCTCCGGGAAGATAAAGAAGAAATTAACAATATCTGGGGAGAAGGCAAAGGGCCGGATAATATCTATAAAAATTATCTTATTAAAATAATCCGCAGTATCGAAGAGAACCGGCGGAAACTTAAGTCCCCTGGGGGAGGCGATATAACACCTTCAGATGAACTTGCCGACGAACTTAAAAATCTTGGTTACCTGGGAAATTAATAAAAGAGAATAGTCATTTATATAGTAAAAACTGCGCCGGAGACGATGTTCTTCATCGTCTCCGGAACGTTTTACAGAAAATCAATTGTTCCGAAAACTGTGAAGAACACTGTTTCCGGCAAAACAGGACGTGGGTTCAAAGAGTATCCTTGAACCCGTATCTGGGAAAACCAGTCATTCCGGCTGTAAAAAGAAATTAGGATTGATACTACACAATATTGGTTTGATAACTGATCGGCCAGCAAAGAAGCCGGAATCCTTAACTTAGCATCAAGAATATTTATTTTTTTCCCCCGATTACCTCAATTGAAATCAGGAATACGAAGATTTCTAATCAAGTTGGAAATGACCTTCATTATAAAAAAACCGGGCATTGCCCGGCCTTTATTTGCTATGTAGTATTTGAAGGTTATTGCTAACCTTTAAATTCTGAAACAAGCCCCGTGATGCTTGCCTTTGCATCACCGAAGAGCATTCGGGTATTAGTGCCGAAGAATAACGGATTATCCACTCCGGCAAACCCTGCAGCCATAGATCTTTTCAGTACAAATGTCGTCTTTGCCCGGTCAACTTCAATTATCGGCATTCCGTACAGTGGGGAGTTATTATCATCTCTGGCATCAGGATTCACAACGTCATTCGCCCCGATAACAATCGCGACGTCGATTAATTCCATTTTAGGGTTCACATCCTGGGGCTCCACGAGCTGTTCGTAAGGTACATTCGCTTCCGCGAGGAGTACATTCATATGACCGGGCATTCTTCCCGCTACCGGGTGAACGGCATATGATACCTCTGTGCCATTAGCTTCGAGGAGTTCACCTAATTCCCTGACGACATGCTGCGCCTGCGCGACCGCCATCCCGTAACCGGGGACGATAACTACGGATCCTGCAGCTTCGAGGATAAGGTAAGCATCATCGACACTAATCGGTTTTACTTCCCCTTCGACCTTTTTACTGCTTCTGGTCGTTGCACCGAATCCGCTGAAGAGCACATTCGCGAGCGAACGGTTCATCGCCTTGCACATGATATTGGTGAGGATTATCCCGCTTGCGCCGACAAGTGCGCCTGCGACGATAAGCAGGTTATTATCAATTACAAAACCCGCAGCGCATGCTGCGAGGCCTGAATAGCTGTTCAATAGCGCGATTACGACCGGCATATCCGCTCCACCAATAGGGACTACCGATAAAACACCCAATATTATTGAAACAACAACGATACCTATAAATACTGGGTAATTACCTACCGGGTTAATAACCAGCAGGGCGCCGGCGGCTAAAATACCGGCGAATAACAGTGCGTTGATGATCTTCTGGCCAGGAAAGAGCCATGGTTTACTGTTTAAAATTTCAGCAAGTTTACCCCAGGCAACGAGGCTACCGGAAAACGTGATACCGCCAATGAGAACTGCAAGGAAAATGGTTATCAAGCTCACTGTGGATGGCGCTGCAGAAGTAGGCTGAACATACATGTGAAATTCGGACCAACCGACAAGGAGCGACGCGATGCCTCCGAAGCCGTTGAAGAGAGCAACCATCTCAGGCATCTGGGTCATCTTTACAAGTTTCGCTGCCAGAGTACCTATTATCGCGCCGGCAACTCCACCAACGATAATCCATTTATAATCCAGCCCGCTATAGAGAAGAGTAACTATAATCGCAATCAACATACCGAGCGCCGATATAAAATTACCTTTACGTGCGGTATCCGGTGAGGAAAGCATCTTTATACCGAGAGCGAAGAGCAATGCGGCGAGGATATATACAAGATTAATAAATGTAATACTCATTTCTGTACCTCACCCTGTTTCTTCTTAAACATACCGAGCATCCTGTCCGTTACGATATATCCGCCGAATACATTTATTGCCGCGAAGGCGACCGCCAGGGTGCCAAGTATTATCCTTAAGCTGTCACTGCTGGTGCCGGCTGCCAGGATCGCGCCGACTATTGTGATGCCTGAAATCGCGTTGGAACCGGACATCAGCGGAGTGTGCAACTGGGACGGAACCTTGGATATCAGCTCAATCCCTAAGAACATTGCCAGTAAAAATATAAATAAAATCTCTGTAGACATAATTTTCTCCTACCGGTTACAGTTATTTAAAGGTTTCATTCAGTATTTCGCCGTTATAAGTCAGCAAAGCATGTTTTATAATGTCGTCCTCCATATCCAGGATGAATTCTTTTTTCTCTGTGTCCCAGAAATGTTGGATAAGGTTATAAAGATTATTGGAATACATCTCGCTTGCCGATATGGCTACCTGGTTTGACATTTTACCGAAACCGATTATTTTTACACCGTTTACATCCACTTCCTCATCCAGTTTTGCGCCTTCCACATTGCCGCCGCTTTCAACAGCCAGGTCCATTATAACGCTGCCTGGCTTCATGCCCTTGACCATGTCTTTTGTGATGATAATTGGAGACTTTTTACCGAAAACTCGGGCAGTGGTTATTATAATATCCGAATCAGCGCAGAATTTTGCCATCGCGTCCCTCTGTTTTTTGATCTGCGCGTCTTTGAGTTCCTTGGCGTAACCCTGTTTGGTCGATTCGGTTTTGCCTATGTCGATCTTCAAGGCTTTAGCTCCAAGAGACTGGATGGTCTCTGCCGTTTCAGGTCTTGTGTCATAAGCGAAGACCCTGGCGCCGAGGCGTTTAGCGGTCGCTATTGCCTGAAGCCCCGCAACGCCAGCGCCTATGACCAGCACCGTCGCTGGGCTGAGCGTTCCCGCTGCGGTCATCATAATCGGTAATACCTTATCGAGTTTCTCCGCTGCGATGATGGTCGCCGCGTAACCGGCAAGGGAGGCCTGGGAACTTAAAGCGTCCATCTTTTGAGCGATTGTAGACCTCGGGATAAATTCCATAGATATGGCTGAAATCTTTTGAGACTTCAATTTTTTAATAATTTGTTTCTGGTTCCATGGATCAAGGTAACTGGCCAGTATCGTACCCGGTTTATAAGAATCGATACTTTTCATATCCGGAATATTAATACCCAGGAGTATATCTGAGTTTTTGATTACATCATCCCGTTTGCCGTAGATATTTGCTCCCGCAAGTTTGTAATCATTATCCGTGAAATAAATATCTTTCCCGATTCCTGCCTGTACAAGAACCTCTGCGCCGAGAGTTGTAAATTTTTTGACTGTTGCCGGTATTATTGCAGCTCTTCGATCCCCCGGGACATTGTTTTTAAGCGCTCCAATTTTCATTGCATCCCTCTTAAAGTAAACAATTAATTATCTCTAACAGTTCTACTTACGATTAGCCTTTATTGATATTTCCTTAATGTTATAAAAAGAGGCAAGGGAAGTGAAGAAGTAATTTAATAAACGGGGATAAAAAGATGCTCCGGATTAAACTCGAGGTGTTGATATATTGATTGTGGGTTCA
>JAFGBY010000048.1 GCA_016932915.1 Acidobacteriota bacterium
CTTCCACTGTTCAAACGAGAGAATTATAAATATTGTTTCCTTACCCTTCACATTATCAAACCTGTAAAACTTATTTTTATCGGGCAGGGTTATACTTTCTAAATGTATTGACGGATTCCCGGAAATTGTGCCTTCCAATGGATATAGAGTAGTCAGGCGTCTATCAGGAGTAATATTTAGAATCTGGATGATCAAACCAGGCCGGGTCTTGATTTCCACCTGGAAACCATCATTGGAATAAACCGTGTCGCCATCCTCTAAACGGAATTGAATCTGGTTGCCCCAAGGATCTATTCTTTTGGTATGAAAGGTCAATTCACTGGAAGATTTAAAAGATATGTCTTCATTCATGCCGCGGATTATCAAAAAAACAATAACTGTGATCAGTACGACAATAATTACAGTAAACAAGGGGAATCTTCTTTTTCCCCGGATTTTTTCTTTCCTGTTAATGATTTTGTAGTATTTCAGATGTCTTTCAAGCTCATTCAAGAATTCAGAGAGCGATGGGAACCTGTCATTTGGATTTATTGAAAGGCATCTCGATATAAATTGATCAAGCTTGGGATCGATAGCTCGATTGACCGAACGGGCGCTTTTCGGCAGCTTTGATGTTTTGTTCTTGAATACTTTAACCGGCGATAAACCGTGAAAAGGTTTCACTCCTGTAGTCAGAAAATACAAGAGAGCTCCCAGGGAGTAGATATCATCTTTCCCTGCTTCCGGTTCACCGCGCAATCCTTCAGGGGCATAAAAAGCTACTTTGTTTTCACCGATTTCTTTTATCAACTCTGCTTTCCGGTTCTGAACTGATTCCGATAACACATCCGTAAGTTTAATTTTTCCATAATCGGTAAAAATTATATTATCCGGGTGAAGGTTGCCGTGTGAAATTCCTGCAGCGTGGAGCTCCTGAACCGCCGAGGCTGCCTGATACAATATTTCAATTCCGGTGAAGATATCTACGTTTCTTCTCTTTTCTATGTAAGAAGTTAGAGTCTGGCCCTTTATATATTCGAATAAACACAGGATGTGATCATCATGTTCTATCGTCTCGATGAACTTAATTATGTTTTTATGATCAATATTTTTTATAAAATCTGCTTTTTCTCTTATTGTTTCATATTTTTTACGGGTAAATACCCGGCAGGTAAGATACTGTCTCTCATCATCTTCAATAAGCCAGAGCGAACCTGATGGATTACTTCCAAGTTTTTTTATAAATGTATACCCGTTGACCTGTGTACCCTCAGAAGGAAATGATAGAACCGGATGTCCGTCCTCTTTTTTCGAATAGTTATCAGTCTCCATCGGCCACCTTGATGTGATAATTTTACATGGACTTTTAATTAAGTAAAGTATGTCTACAGTTTGTCACAGCGGTGTGTTATATTCAGAAATAAAGTGCGGAGATATGGGAGTTACAATTGTAACGGGTCTGGCTACTGAACAGAAACGGGAGTATCTTCTTTCGGAGTTTGCAAAAGCGGCGGAAAGATATGACCCAGCTGATATCCTCTTGCTTGCTCCTAATTTCCATTTTATAAAAGATATCAGGTTCGGCCTGATGCAATCGATTGAATCTCAGGCAATTCATCCTCCTGATATGTATACATTTATAAATCTCGCCGAGAAAATCGTAAACCACTCCGAATTAAACATAAGAAGAATCGAAGGGAAGCTGTCGAGATCAATATTACAATCGATTATTGATGAGGCGAGGCAACAGGGAGAAATCCCTTCACTCGGTGAAAGTGCTTCAGTAAGAGGATTTACCGGGTATGTCGATAACTTTCTATATATGCTCAAACAATGTGAGGTTGATCCCGAGGTTTATTACAACCGGATTAAAGATACTAAATCGTCGCTGAGGGATATGCTGTTATTATATTACCGGTACCAGTCCTTTCTGGAAGAGAATAACCTCTATGATGATTCCGGTATTTTCTGGCAGGCTCATGAAATCCTGCGCAGAACTGATTATCCGGATATAGTTCATTACAAAAAAATATTCATATACGGTTTTACATCGTTTACTTATATACAGAAGAGAATCCTTGCAAAGTTAATCAGTACAGCTAAGGATGTAGTGGTTTTCCTCGAAAGTGAAAACATTGATGATAGGGCAATACTTTTTGCAGAGACAAAGCGCCTGGAAAAATATTTTAGTCAGTTTGGTGCTGGGAATATAAATTTTGAAATTGAAAGCACCGAAGATAATGGAATATTTAGTTATCTTCGACAGAATCTTTTCAAACCTGTTCATAATGAAAAAATGGTGTCTTCCATTCAGGATCAAGACGATATTACTTCCAGGATTGACATTACAGCAGCTACTGATTATAGAGCTGAAGCGGAGACGATTGCCCGTGATGTAAAAAGGTTGATTATCCGGGATGGATACGCTGCAGATGATATTCTGGTTGCTGTTCCAGATATCGAAGACATCTCCCGTGTTTATGATTCTGTATTCAATGAAGCAGGTATTCCGTTCCATATAAATCATGAAAGGCATTTGGGTGAAAGTTCTGTTTTTATTTTCCTTGAAAAATTACTGCGTCTTGCTGCTGATGATTTTAAAAGAGCTGATTTAAAAAATATTATTACTTCTAAACATTTTCATACCCTGGCATCTAGGGATAAAGGATTCGACACGATTAATTATGGAGAATTTTTGCTTGGCGTAGATATGATTATCGAGAATTCAACTGTTGTATCCGGTTATTCCAGTTGGAAAATTTATCTAGAAAACTTGATTTCTGGTAACGATATCTCAATGAATAAAGAAATTGCCCAAGCTGTCTTAGATATAATCAAAATGAGCGGAGGACTTGTTTTTGTCGATAATTCCGAGGAGGTGGTGGAATCTATTTCAAAGATAATTTATCGAATGGAACATTCTCTATCGGCATCAAAAGAAAAACGCTCAGAAGAGTTATTCACATTACAGCAGTGTCGTGAAGTAGCAGAAAAGGATTTGAGAATACTGTCTGATCTTTTTCCAAGTAAAGCCAAAAATGACCTGCTGGAGATGTTTTTATATATAGCCAGAAATACAATCTTTAGACAATCCAGTGATTCCAATGGAAGGGTAGTTATAACGAATCAATATGATATCCGTGGAAGAAGACCTAGTATTCTTTTCCTCGCCGGGATGAACCATGGACTTTTCCCGATTGCTAAAAATGAAATCAATTTTCCATTTAAAAAGGAACTTATAACTTTTGCCCCGGAACTGGGAGACAGGCTGCCAGCTGAATTGCCTTATCTTGAGGATCAGATGATCCTATTTTTCCAGGTAATTTCCAGCGTTCAAGATAAAATATTTATATCATATCGTGAGAGTGGTGATTCTGAGCGATCTATTTATATTGACGATCTTCTCGAATTAATCGGTCCACATCAGGAGAGGATAGGGCTGTCTTTTAATCAATCTCCGACAGTGGATAAAGTTTTAAGTAATAAGCAACTGACAAGGCTTCTTCGTTTTTCCGATTATAATAGTGATATAACAGGTGACCTGCCGGGTTTGAAAAGTGAAACGGCAGTAGCTTTAAAAACAGATTTGGTAACTACACAGGAGTTTTCAGATGTCCAGCGGGATAGGGAAAACTCGACGCCGGTCTCTAACTTCGATGGTGTATTGCATAATTCCGATGCCCTGGCGATTATCTCCGGTTTGCATAAGGATGAGTTCCAGTATTCAGCATCATACCTGGAATCCTTTGGTAAATGCCCATTCCGGTTCTTCTGTGAGAAAATACTGCATGTTAAAGCAAAGGATGAAAAGAGCGATGAACTTTCAGCAATGGATGAGGGGACTTTTTATCACTGGGTGTTAAGAGAATTTTACACATCCGCCATGGATGAACTGCGCAATATAGAATCGCCAGGAGCTCTCGATTTAAGCCTATTTGATGAAAAAGTTGATGAAATAATAAAACAATGGGAAGAGAAGGTAAGTGAGGCCTCACAGGTTCTGGATACTGATTACTGGAACATCACCCTTAGAAAGTATAAGAGCAACATAAAAAGATTTATCAGGTTTGATCTGAACCAGCTGGGTGAGTTTTTACCTCTGTACTTTGAACTGGCGTTCGGTTCTTCGGCAAAGTATAACGACAGTTCTGATGAATCACTTGAGCAACCCTTTAATCTTGATCTGGAAGGATTAAAAGTCTTTATTGGTGGGAAGATAGACCGCTTTGATTTAAACCAATCAGAAGGTTCTTATAACGTCAGGGTTATTGACTATAAGTCAGGAAATTTTAATGCTTTCGGAGATATTGTAAAAGGCACTTCCCTCCAGTTACATTTATACGCATATATTATCGGAACGGTTGAGCAGCTGGAAATGAAGAAACCGGATTCTGTGGAAGCGACATATCGTTCTATCAGGAATTTGGATATGCCAAAAAAATACACACTGCTGTATGAGAACGACCGATTAATATATAGAAACCACGATTACTTACCGGTGCTTAAGAAAATCGTTGAGGTGTTTGTTAAAAGGATAAAAAGAGGTTTTTATCCTCCTCTCAGATATAAAGGTGAGTGTGATTACTGTAACTTTAAAAATGTATGCTTCTTCGATGAAGAACGCCTCGCTGCCAGGCTGGATAAAACGGAGATCAAGGTAAGATGAGTGGAAGATTTGAACCAACTCTCAAGCAAAAAGATGCGATTGAATCAAGCTCAAAACTAATCTGCGTCACCGCCTCAGCCGGTACCGGTAAAACAACAATCCTTATAGAGCGGATCCTGCGTCAGATGGAAGAACAGAATCTTGATCCATCGAGGATAATGGCACTGACCTTCTCGAACAATGCTGCTAGACAGATGAAGATTCGTCTGCGTGAGGGGGTTCTCTCCCGCTTTAGTTCATCCACGGGGGATTCGCGGGATTTCTGGTGGAAGGCCTACAGGCGTCTCGACTCAATGCAGGTTAAAACACTTCACAGTTTTTGTGCCGATTTTTTACGGCAGAATGCACTTATGGTCGGGCTTGATCCGATGTTCGAAATAAGTGATGGTGTCGGTTTCTTCGAATCCGTTAAGGATGAAGAATTCAGACTGGCGCTTTCCGAGATTAAAAACAGTGATAACTATCTCCTAACGAGATTGACCTCGCATATAAGCCCTTCATGGCTTCGTGATAAGGTATATGAAATCTATCTTACTCGAAGAGATAAGATATTTGAACTCTCCGATGCAGTAGATGATTTGTCGGATATTATTCCCAGTAACGAATTTATTAAAAACTACCTGGATAATCTCTCAACGACGACTGTAAAAGATTTCTCCTGGAAACAATTGATGTTAAAAGGAAGGAAGTTCAGCGTACAACTTGCTTCAATGAAAATAACAGATGAATCAGTCAGCAAGTACCAGGCAAATTTGCTGGATCAATTCACTCAACTCGAAAATATTGCAACGGAATGCAAAAGGTCCCCGATACCTCTGGCTGATTATGTGGAATTGGTGAAAAGGGCAACTATCAAACCGCGCAGTATAGACCGTTCCATTCCTTCTTGCCCCGTCCTGGGTGACCTGCTTGGTGTGATAAAGGCAATCAGGGAGTTGGCTGTCGCATCAGGTAGGATTGGTGATATTAATGGTGATACCGAGACATACCGGGCATTCTGTTCTGATGTTTTCAGATTTTATAAGATATTTGCTGAACGCATTGATAAAGTCAAAAAAGCGAACTCGGTTACCGATTTTACAGATATAATCATTGAGACGAGCCGCTTTATAAAAGAAAATCCCGATAGTTTGAATGACCTACACACCGGCACAGACCATCTGTTGGTCGATGAGTTTCAGGATACCGATGGTATACAGCTAGATATTATCAGCCACATTTGTGGGCTAAAGGGCAGGGAGGCCTCTCCAGCCAGGTATCCATCACTTTTTATTGTGGGTGACGAAAAGCAATCTATATATCGATTCCGGGGCGCGGACGTGACCGTGTCCAACCGAATGAGGCAAATCGTCAAGGAAAGGGGTGGAGATATCATCGACCTCGATGTCAATTTCCGTTCCACTGAAAACCTTACCCGTTTTCATAACCGGCTCTTCTCCACCTTCATGGAGCCGGAATCCGATATCCCGTATGATGTGTCCTATTCTGAATCCAAGCCTATGCGAGAGTTATATGGCAGCCCTGCAGTGGAGTTTATCTTAATGAACCCGGAACAGAGAATGGTTAATATTGCCGAAGATGAGGACTCGGAAGTGGTTGATGATAAGGATCCTCTTATCGCTGCAGAGAGGACTCTTAAATATGGGAGTTTCAATGAAGATAAAAAGAACATTGATTATTACCGGGAGATGGAAGCGCGGTTGATCGGGCGCAAGATCAGAGAGATCGTTGACAGGAAAAATTATCCAATAGGTGATGGTGAAGCCCGCCACCCAGCTGACTTTAAAGATATTGCGCTGCTTTTCAACAGTCTTCAGAACTTCCACATATACCAGAAGATATTTGATGAGTATGATATCCCGTTCCGTATGGTCGAGATCAGGGATTATTATACAGCGCCGGAAATTGTGAGCGCGCTGAACCTTATCTCATCACTTGCAGACCCATCCAACGAAATCGCGCTGCTGGGGTTGATCCGGAGCCCCCTGGTCGGAATAAACGATGATACTTTAACAATTCTGCTATCTGAGAAGAAACGCTCACACCTGATGGAGATTATCCTCTCACACGAATTCCATGGGATTAAAGATCAAATACAAGCTGGACGTCTACAGAGATTCGCTGAGGGTTTCTCAGAACTCCTCTCGCATAAAGACTCCGGCAACCTATTGGATTACATCTCCAAGGTAGAAGAAAAATTCAGGATAATCGACGTCTTCGCGGCTACTGAGACCGGGCATGAGCGCGTCCTGGCGCTGGACAAGCTCTTTAATTCCATTATCCCGGACTTGATCGGGCAGGGTTTTGATACGATGAAGGCTCTTTCAGTTGCCATGTTAAATCTTGCATCAGAAAACAAGGGTGTAGAGACACTTCAGGCTTTCGACGAAGAGGATGGGATATCGAACAGTGTTATTGTTTCGACCATTCATAAAGCCAAGGGCCTTGAATACCCGGTTGTCTTTATCCCCAATCTCATGCAGCAGCATAATGCCGGAAAGAGCGGGGTATATGTGAATCCATCTGCCGGCCTGGGGTTCTCTATTGATCTGTATGATCAGGATTCCGGACTTTTGAATAAACCGGAAATCCCGGAGTTAAATATCCTAAAAGATATCGAAAAGCGACAGGAGTTCGCCGAGATAAAAAGGCTCCTCTATGTAGCTGTTACCAGGGCAGAGGATTACCTTTTCATCTCAGGATTGAATCAAATCAAGAATAACAGGTTTTACCTTCGTCTGCTCGAAACGATTATCGAGGCAAGCTCAAATAGAGAAGATTTTGCTGAAGAAATAAATATTAACTTCCTGGATGCGGACAGATTGGACGAAATCAAACATGAAACCCCGTATGGAATGAGACAGGATATCTCTCACACAGAACTTTCAGTATTTGATGCTGAATTGTTGGAAACTATACCGCTCAGCTTGAAGAATAAAAATCGGTTCATTGCGACGGAACTTAACGACTTTGCTCGATGCCCCAGATACTATTATTACAGTCATATTGAAAATATCCCTCATTATCAAATTTATCATCCGGTGTCTGTAAATAAAAAGATGCCAATGAATCCAGCTGAATTCGGCAGCCTGGTGCATAAAATACTTGAGGATTATCCCCTGGATCTGCCTCCGGATGAATTTTTCAATTTGCTTAATCTTCCGCTGGAGCAAAGAGAAACCGTTAAGAAGAAAACATTGGAATTGATTACCGGATATCATTCAAGTAGTCTCTTCACTGATCTTGCTAAAGCAGATGAAATCTTACGGGAATATACTTTTATATACAGGCTGGGTGATGTACTGATTGAAGGTATGATAGATCTTCTCTTCAGGAATGGTGAAACCTGGACTGTTGTCGACTTTAAAACTGATAATGTTGATAGTAAAGATGTGGAAAAAAAAGCACTAAAGTATCGTACACAGATGAATATCTATGCTTTAGCAGCTTCGGAATTCTTAAATGTAGGTAATAACAGTATCAAAACAGGTTTTTACTTCCTGACCCCATCCAAAAGTGTAGAGAGGATTTTATCGCAGAAAGATAGAGCAGAAATAAAATCAGAACTTTCAATAATGGTTAATAAAATCAAAGAGAATACACATTGGAATAAAACAGATGATTGTGTTAACTGTCCGTTTGATGAATTGTGCTAAGAGAAGGATTCGGTTTAATCTCTCATCAATTCTTTTATGGTATTTTGCCAGTTGATATATGCGGTCTCAATGTTCCCGGTTTTCCCATGTTTCTCGGCGAGTTCCGGGTTTTCCGCATAAAGGTTCATCCGTTCAGCAATTTCATAAGCATCTGGTTTTACTATGTATCCGCTTCTGTCGTTTTTGATAAGTTCAGTCGGCCCACCTGAATCCAAGGCGGTGATAACCGGTTTTTCGCTTCTGAATGCCTCCAGGGTTACGAATCCGAACTCCTCCCTGAGTGGTGCAAATACCAGGGCACGCGCTCCGGAATAGGTATTGACGAGCTCATCCTGGCTTAAATGCCCGGCAAATTCAATCTTTCCTGTAATCTTCAGCGAAGCAGTCAGTTTCTTCAGGTTTTCTTCTTCCGGGCCTGAACCTACAATTACAAACTTCATTTTTTTATTTTTAATCTCGGCAGCAGCCTTGATGAACAGGTCAACACGTTTGTGTTTCATCAGCCTCGATACAGAGAGGAAATAATCACCGTACCCCGTCGATTTCCAGTCAGCAGGAGTTACCGGAGGGTAGAGCACAGTCGATTCGAAACCGCCCCATCTTTTTAGTCGCTCCGTTACCTGTCCGCTTATTGTATAAATCCTCTCAACGTTTCGGCTGAGGAAAAACTCATCCAGCCGTTGTATCAGGAAGCGCCTGGCCGTCTCTTTGACTCTTCCTTTTAAAGAAAGTAGTTTTTTATATTCTTCCCAGAGGTCGTAGTACTCTCTCAGCCGGTGAACCAGCCATAGAATATTCTTTGGATGTTTAACAGCATACGATGGAAAACGCATTGTTATGATTCGGTCTATCTTGCTGCCGTCTTCAGTGTAATTGAGATCGGTCAGCCGGTTAGCAAGGTAACCGCTCAGTTGCCTTCCAAACCGGTTCTGGGGTGTGTAATGCAATTCTGCCTGATGCCCGTACCGGTTCAGGGCATCTGTTGTGTTCTCGGCAATTATCCGATGCCCGCCACGGACGAAGGGGACATCTGATGTTACTACCAGGACTTTTTTACGTTCTTCCGGTTTCATATTGCTGACCTGTTAAAATATAAACCCTGGTTTATAGATCAGTAGAAATACGAGCGCGGCCCAGATAAATACACCGATAAGCAGGGGCATATCCTGCAATAAGGTTTTTGAGGGATCACTCCCCATCTCCTTAGCGTAAACAAGATAGAAATACCTGAATACTATGTAAACGACAACCGGTGTAGTCAGCCACAAATGGTTACCGAACTTTCTCATTGTCTGTTCCGCCAGCGTATATAGAGTGTAAGACATTATAGTAGCTGTAGTGGTGATAGTTATAAACTGGTCTAGAATCGGGATCGTGTAAAGGCTTAGAGTTGAACGGGATTCTTTTGCCTTATCGTTCAGCTTTACCAGTTCACCGCGCCGTTTGGAGAATCCCAGGAACAAGGCGAGGAAGATAGTAACAATCAGTAGCCAATCCGATATTTCGACGTTTATTAACAGGCCCCCTGCAACCGCCCGCACTACAAATCCAAGAGCAAGTATTATCACATCCAGGATGACAATTTTTTTCAGGAAAAGTGAGTAGAGAAAAACCAGCGTGAAGTAAGTCAGCGCTGATAATCCGAAATACCTGTTCAGATGGAAACCTCCCCAGATGGACAGAGCCGAAATGATAACCGATGCAATGACAGCCTCAATACGAGATATTTTCCCCGAGGCTACTGCACGGTTCTGCTTTTTCGGGTGAAGCCTGTCCTTTTCATAATCTGCTACATCGTTCAACAGGTAGACCGACCCTGAAAGGAAGGAAAATATAAAGAATCCCTTAATGCTCAATATCAGAAATTCCGGGTCGAGCAGGTGTTTACTGAAAACCAGTGCAGCGAAAATAATTAAGTTTTTCGTCCATTGATAGGGACGCAATGCCTTTAACAGATGAATCAGCTTCAATTGTAATAACTCCGTTTTATCAGCGCTAGATGTAAAGATTCAGACCTATGGCTGCGTATATTCCGCCCATTGTTACCTCGACCGGATCAGGAGAAATGATATCCGGTATAGTAACCTCATCCGAAGCTGTCATATATTTTCCTGATATCGAGATAGCTATATCATCATCCACGAAATATTCCAGCATTGCGAAGCCGTTGAATCCTAAGTAGTTAGTCTCGTATGTCTCGAAATTTATCTCGGCAAGCTGTGGGATCAGGCCTTCCCAGCCCCATGAATAATCATCAACTGCATATATATCCGCCATCCAATAGGTAACACCTCCACCGAAAAGAAAGACCAGGTTAGATGAAATTTTAAACCTGAAAATCAGGTCGGCGCTGAAACTGGTCCAGTTGGTTGTGAGTCCATCAACTGTAGCTGTTAGATCAAATGTAGATGCGGTGCCATGAATATCAGGTAAGTGAAGAGTGAATTCTGAGTTCATGTCCACACTTACATGATCAATGTCGAACTTTAAACCGATATTATCTGTTATATAGAATCCGATTGTACCACCGAACATAATGCTGGGATCGAATTTGCCTACATTTTCGAAATAGCCGGCAGCGTTATAGATGTAAAGATCAGTATGAATTGAATAGATTTCCTGGGGTATAAATCCGCCGAAGTTAAGGCCGATAAAAAATCTACTGTTATAGGGATTATATTCTTTTTTATATCTGTTTTCGGTAAAGCCAAAAGAAGTAAAAACAATCGAAAGAACCAGGACCATGAGTATCAGTTTTTTCATACTATATTCTCCATTATTTTTCTTGTTTTCAAAAACGCAGTTGCTAAAATTATATAGATTTCAAATTATATTTGAGAGAGGCCCAAGATGCAAA
>JAFGBY010000049.1 GCA_016932915.1 Acidobacteriota bacterium
GAACTTACCAAATACGCTATCAGACGGGGATTGACTTCTCTCGATACATAGCAATATTGCGCCACCGGACATGCCTTTATAATACATTGATTCAAATAAAATTGTATTTCAAATTTATAATGTGTTAGAACCGAATATTATCTTCTCATCATAGTCCACTTTACGGCATAAAATAAAGCACCGCAATTCCCTAAGGTTTTTCGAAGTCTAAAATCAGGACTCTCCCGATTGTTGGTTTTATTCCCTGATGTATCATTGTGCCCGATTATTTGGAAAAGGTGTAATAAATGGCGACGACAATTTTACTGGTTGATGATAACAAAGAAATTCTTGCAGGAATGCGTACTGCTTTGAAAAGCAATGAAGATATAAAGATTATCGGCGATGCAAGAGATGGTTTGCAGGCGGTCAGTCTGGTGCGGGAACTAAAACCGGATATTGTGGTAATGGATATAACAATGCCTTATATGAACGGGATTGATGCAACGAAAGAGATAATCTCTGAGAATCCATCCATTAAAGTAATTGCTTTGTCAATGCATTCCGAATGGGCATTTATCTCGAAAATGATTGAAGCCGGCGCGACCGGATATTTGCTGAAAGATAATATTATTGAAGAACTCACAAAAGCAATCACGATTGTTGACCGGGGCAGGATATATATAAGCAAAAGAATCAAAGACATTAGCGCCATTTCTGTAAGGGAAAAATTAAGCAGACGACAGAAATCCGGAGGAGAAACTTATGAAAACAAATAAATACTTTCTATTTGCGTTGATTCTAATATTTGGCATTTTGTCCGGCATCACGTCTTTTCAAAAATTGTCATCTGAAATTGAAGCAAAGAAAAATAAATACAATTATGACAGAGAATTTTCTCAAATAGAAGATACAGTGATAAGCGTTGTCAGTGACTTGATGAGTGATGCTTTGCCATCCGTGGAGGACAATGCAAGTGACAAGGCAAGCAATAAATTGTTGCAATCTCCCGAAAATCTTAAGTCAAAAAAGATAAGGAAATTGGAAGCTCGAAATAGGGGATTTCCCGATACCAATTTTTTCCTGATGATGTATAAATTCGGGCATAATTATAGACAAATTGTTTTTTGTCGTCGAGGAAATTGAAATAAAACAAAATAAAAAAATAAACAGAACAGCGGAAACGCGCAAATGAAAATGCTGAAAATAACAATTAAAAAGATGAATGTCGCATCATTAACAGGCAACGATGGAACTAAATGTTTTATGTGCTTGTTCGCTTTTTAATCAGACGGAATTTTCGTTTGGCTTAATTAATAATTAAAAAATTTATGAGAAAGGTTTAAGGATGAGAGCGGGAGAGTTTGAGAGAGGAAACAAAATCAAATCAAGATTTCCAATTGGGAATTTTAATATGCATCTTAATAAATTTTCACCAATCAAAACAAAAAAGAAGTCAATAGGAGTGACAACAATGAAAAACAATAGAATTGCTGTTGTTAAATTAGCAGACGGCATGACATCGCATTTGCTTACTGCAATTGCGATTATTCTGCTTGCCTTGTTAATTCCATTTAAAGCCAGTTCGTTCACACTCGAAGTTTACGATGCAGACGGGAATCCCGTTTTTGGTTATCGCTGGCTTGTGCAGGAAGACACCACGGTTGATATAATTCCGGGTGATCCGGTTTCAAATCCGCTTGCGGTGCAAATACACAGAAGCTATGCGCCAGTCGTAAAAAAAGGTGAAAGCGCTTCTTATACGACAACAGTTTCTGTGCCGGCAAATAAACGGTACGTTGTTTCGGTGTTACCTATTTCTGGTTACACACTGAGTTCAAATCTTGTCAAAGAAAATCAAAATAAAGTTAGGGTTATTGTAAATGCTCATCCTGTGCCAACGACACAAATATCAGTATTTGTTTTCCACGACATTACACCCTTAAACAATGCACCTGATCCTGTGGAAAGCGGACTCGAAGGATTCAGCATTATTCTTTTCGATGCGGGCGGTGGTCCTCTTATGCAGGATGCATTCGGCAATATGCTTGGTACAACATATATGCAGAATCCCGACGGCTCATTCATGCTTGATGTTGATGGTAATCCAATTGTTGAAATGGCAGGAGATGGTGTTCTTCTGACAGATGCAAATGGAAAGATATTAATCAAATATCTTTCTCCGGGAAAATACGGAATACAAGCAGTTCCGCCGGCAGGACAAGGCTGGCAACAGACTTCAACGATTGAGGGAACCCGTACTGTTGACGCTTGGGTGGGGGCAAACGGACCGGAAGTATTAGTCGAGTTCGGTCCTTCTTTATATCACGTCTTTTATGGATTTGTAAAAGAAATGAATAACCTGCCTGTCGGCGGTACAGGGACAATTTCTGGAAGAATTGTTTACAATCATTTTTCAAAACCTCCTTCTGTAACGAGTTTCTTTCCGGGTTTACCTGTTTCGGCGGCATGGATTGGATTGAACTCATTATCTTCTTCAGAAGCTGTATATGTCGCACAATGCAATTCCGACAGCACATTCGAGATTTCAGATGTACCTGCAGGCGATTATCAGCTTGTTGTATTTGATAGGAACCTTGATGCGATTTTCAATTTTAACACAGTCGTAATCGGCGAAGGTGAAACAGTGAATTTAGGAGATGTTCTTGTTTTCAATTGGTTTGGCACTCTTGAAGGTACTGTCTTTTATGATGAAAACATGAATGGCTTCAGAGACGATATGGAAATTGGAATTGGGGGTCAGGCTGTTAATTTGCGTTTCAGAGATGGTTCGATTTACCAGGCAACCGCTACTGACATGATGGGCAATTATTCTCTGTCAGAAGTATTCCCATTCTTTAGATGGCTTGTTGTTGAAGTTGACTTCCTGCGTTTCAATGCGACTGGCATGACTGCGGTTATTGATCAAGGCGGCGAAATCCCGCTTGACGACGACTGGAATATGCCATCGGATGGCAGACGAAATCCTCAGCCTCAGGTAGAGAATAATCCTAATACCGGCAACAACTGGTCTCGGACTGAAGAAGGTGCCGTACTCACTCTCGCTATGCAGTTATTTGCAGGTCAAAACAACTATATTGATTGGGGAAAGATAAACTATGAAGAAGGACAGAACGGCGGCATATCAGGAATCATATATTATGCTACGACAAGAGCAGAAAATGATCCCCGGTTTGCTGTTGGCGAGCCATGGGAACCCGGCATCCCGAGAGTGCCGGTAAATCTTTATCTTGATGCAAATGAGGATAAAATAATTGATGACCTTGACGGTGATGGAGGACCGACTCTCGCAGATGTTGATTTTTATCCTTTCGACAACTTCCCTACGGAGGCGGACGGCGATATTGACAGGGATGATGACGGAGTCTTCGATTATGGCGATGCCGTAAGTATAGCAAGTACTGATTCGTGGGATGATAATATGCCGACAGGTTCAATTGGTCCAGTTTTAATGTTACACGGAGTTCCTGTGCCGGTAGGTTATGACAATTTTGCCACATGGAATCAGGTTCGACCCGGAGTATTCGACGGTGGGTATGCATTCGTGTCATGGTTCCCCGGCGGTATGGCTAATAATGATGTAGAAGAAGAAGGGCTTCCTTCCGGTATTTATATAGTTGAGGCAGTAGCTCCTCCGGGATATGAATTTGTAAAAGAGGAAGATAAAAACGTTGATTTTGGAGATGCATATATCCCGGGACCCCTTATGATGCTTGGATCTCCGATATTACTGAATCCTGAATGTGTTGGCGAAGACCGTGAAGTCCCGGAATTCCTGACATTATTCCCCGGTATAGAGTGCGAGTTTGGTGGAGATATGAGACCTTTACCCGACCGTAAAAGGGTGTATCTGGAAGACCAGAGAAATGCTCCTTGCGACTTCTTCCTTTTCACTGAAGTTCCGATGGCGGCAAGGGCACATGGTTTCATAAATAATGACCTTGCAGCAGAAGGCGATACAGGCAGTCCGAACTACGGTGAAAAACAAACGCCGTCATGGATTCCTATATCCTTCCAGGATTATGCTGGAAATGAAGTAGCAAGAGTCTATTGCGATGAATTTGGCTTGTATAATGCATTGCTGCCTTCTACCTATTCAGTGAATCTTCCTATGCCATCAGGAGTTTCTCCTAATATGCTGACATTTATCTTAAATCATCCGGGACCTATACCTGATCCAAATAACCCGGGGCAGACGATGATTGATCCATATTTCGACCCCGACTATAGCCAGACGGCATATACATTTGATTTCTGGCCAGGGAAGACTACATATCTCGATACACCTGTAATTCCGGTTGCAGCGTTTATTGGTTATCCGAATAGAATTTTAGATGTAGAGCCACCTACGGGTACACCCGAAATTTACTCGGTAACGACGGATGCGCACCAAGGTCCTGTATCGTTAGGTGATGAGGATTATGTAATTATAAAATCCCGCGGCATGGCAATGGTTCCAAATCCGGATTACGATCCGAATGTAATGGGAAGTGAACAGTTAATCGAACGCGACTTCAGTTTTGGTCCCGATACGGGAACAGGTATAGTAACTGTAGGCGGCGTTGAGTTAACCATACTTCTATGGACGCCTAATGAAATCCAGGCAGTCGTTGACAGAGACATCACTGAGACCGGATATTTACAGGTTACTCGTGGCGACAATGGGAAAACAACACGTCTTGGTCTCACTTTCCATGTATTAAGCGATCCGAACTCTGTTATGTTTGTGTCTGGTGGAGGAAATTATCCTACAACGCCTATCCAGGATGCGATTGATTCAGCAATATCGGGTAAACTTATTGTTATCGGCCCAGGTTTCTATAGCGAGAGTCCTATAATATATAAGAATGTAAAACTACAGGGTTCAGGAGCAGTTTCAACGGTGATAAATGCTGCTCATATCCCGTCTAATCGAGTTGACAATTGGCATTCTAAAATTGATTCACTTATCGCAACAAACGCAATTGATCCTCTTGATGATGCAGCTGAGCTGTATTTTGTAGCGATGGAAGCGCCCGGTGTAACACTATTTACAAAAGAAGGTGTTTTCACTGCCGGGTCTCCAGGTCTTTTTGATGGATTTGGAATTACCGGAGGCACTGCAGGCGGAGGCTTCTATGTCTATAAAGGTGACTATTTTACAATCAGCAACAACAAGATATTTAGCAACCAAGGCACATATGGTGGAGGTGTAGTTATCGGTGCTCAGAATGTGCCATATACAAACACCAACATAACAATCTCACAGAATATCATCGCGAAAAATGGTGGAGTGAATGGTGGCGGTGGAATTTCGATATATGATGGTGCGAGCAACTATAATATTCTAAGAAATCTAATCATCGGCAACTTTACTCCATGGTATGGGGCAGGCATAGCTCATTACGGTTATAGTGATGGAGGATTTATAGTTGGAAACGAGATTCTGTTTAATGAATCATTCGGCGCCGGAATTGTAGGCGGCAGCGGCGCAGGTATATATGTTGCAGGTACTGTTGCAGGCGGTGTGGGAGCGGGTTCAGTCTCGTTAACAGATAACTTGATACAAGGCAATCTTGCCGGTTCAGGACATGGTGGTGGAATCAGAACCCAGTTCTTTAGCGGAACTGATACTCTTGGTGCTCCAGCAACATGGAATACACTGCAGCTCTTTAATAACACTATAGTCAATAACGTGGCAGCAGTAGCTGGCGGCGGAATATCGCTATCGGACGTTGCAAGGTCGTTTATAATTAATAATACTATCGCAAATAATGACAGTGTTAGCACAGGTGCCGATGCATTTCCTCCAGGGAATCTTGGTCAATCGGAACCTCATGTAGGCGGTATTGCATCAATAGCGCATAGTCCTGCACTTGCGACATTGTCCGGTCAGATATTTTCAAATCCTATACTGCACAACAACATCATCTGGAACAACAGATCATTCTATGAAGATTCAACCCTTAACGGCGGTGCAGGCGGACTTGTAGCAAATACTCCTCCTGTATGGGATCTCGAGGTTATGGGTGTCGAACCGGCAGAATATATGAATCCGCAATTCTGTTTACTGACAAGCATTGCAGATCCCGTAACACCGGCACATGAATATGCGGAAACAAATATTGTCGACGATCCTCTCTTTGTAAATGAATATACAAATAATCTCTATATGTATGGAGTGGCAGATGAAGGCGGCAATTTCCTAACTGTAAGATTCGATCCACTTGGTCCCAATGGTGATTATCATATAACCGGTGCTTCACCGGCTATAGATGTGGGCGGTAATGTTTACTATGCGACATTTGCTGATCTCCATCATGACCGCGATAATGAGAACAGACCAAGTCTCTTGAGTGATATCGGCGCTGATGAATATTATCCGGGACTCTACTCGCTTTTCTCTACCGGTGGCGGTTGGCAGTGGACCGATGCCGGTGTTGACCCTCAGATGCTCCTGTTGACCTTACAAGGCGAGTCAAATGGTCGTTTTTACAGAGTTAAGGCTGAGAATCCGGTTACTATCACAGGCATTGCTTATGATGAAGATACAGGTCAAACAACCATAACTGCTTCCCAGCCTTTAGGCGGAGGCTTAACAATATATTGGAAAAACGATATTGATGCCGAGTGGAACGAAGTTGACGGCGAAGCGCTTTTAAACTTTGAAGACTTGGATGACTAAACACTGAGAAACAAAGGCTCATTATGAGACTAAATATAGAAATAAAAAGGATACAGATCATGAAAAGTATATTGATACCCCTGATTATTTTGATGCTATGCACGGCACTCCCGGCAGGGGCGGCGGTCTTTTCACAGAATCCGCCCGATACCGACGGTATTGACACCGATGGCGACGGGATTGTGGATAATGACCATATTTATCTGCACATGTCTGCTGGAGACGGATTCGTTAATATGGCGGACGGAAGACTTATGTATATGTTCGGCTTTGGAAATGCAACCGGCATTCCGGATGGGATGGTTATGATGGAGCAGATGCTTGGTTCTGAATTTCCTGCACCAACCATAAAAGTGAGAGAAGGACAAAAGCTGTATCTAAATCTGACTAATGTGGGAATGATGCTTAGACCGGACCTGTTTGATCCGCATTCAGTCCACTGGCATGGTTTTCCGAATGCCGCTCCATTCTTTGACGGCGTGCCTGATGCATCAATTACCATTAACATGATGTCAACATTCACATATTTCTACAATATTATTGAACCGGGCACGTTTATGTGGCATTGCCACGTTGAAGCGACTGAGCATATGCAGATGGGTATGCTTGGGAACTTATATGTCTTACCGAAACAGGACATGTCAGCGCCTGCAACAAGCTTGAGCGGATTCATCCATGAAAAGGGATTCAAATACACCTATAACGACGAGGATGGATCAACTTATTATGATGTTGATTTCCCGATTCAATTAAGCGCATTTGATCCTGATTTTCATGATGCAAGCTTGAATGTTCAACCCCTGCCGTTTGCTCTGATGGAGGATAAGTACTCGATGATAAACGGTAGAGGATATCCTGATACAATAAATCCAGCCGTTCTCTGGAACACTGCAAGCGATGAAGGTTTAATGGACAGACCGTCTCAGCCGGTGAATTCCCTAATAACCGCAAAGCAAGGCGAGAAGATACTGCTTAGATTCTCCAGTCTTGTGACCACTCATTATTATACTGTCACAGTATTAGGAATACCAATGAAGGTTATTGGAACCGGTGCGCGTCCGCTTATCAGTCCGAGTGGCGAACACCTATTTTATGATACTGCTTCGATAACTCTCGGAGGTGGCGAGGCTAAAGATATCATACTCGATACATCGGCTGTTGAACCCGGAACATATTTCCTCTATACAACGAATATGAACTACCTCTCAAATAATGAAGAGGATTTTGGAGGAATGATGACTGAAATAGTGATTGACGATCCATATCCGTTGCAAATCCTTTCTCTTATATATAACGAGGATGGATCGGCAACTCTGACCTGTTATGAACAACCAGGGAAAACTGTGAATATAGAATGGGCGGATGGATATACTCCCACACCTTCATGGAATCAGGTTGATAATCCCGCGCTCGATAGAGTTCACCACGGAGATGGAACATGGTCATGGACAGATTTTGGAACTGATCCGGAAATGCTTGGTTTAAAGCCCGGAGACGTTCTCAGCAGGTCTTATCGGGTTGTGGTTCAATAAAACTAATCAAATGAAAAAAATGAATTATATAACAAGAAAATACGAGGTGGCTAAAATGAAAACAGATATTTTCAAAATCATGGCTATAGCCTCAACATTCGCTATGATGCTATTTGCTCCGTGGCTTGTTGCAGACGCAAAAATAAATGGATTGATGGGGACATCATTCAACCTTACCGCAAGAACCGGAACGATATACACCGGCGAAGGGAATATAATCCATGTTTGGGGTTATACGGCGGGACCTAAAATGCAGTATCCGGGACCTACATTGATATTGATGCAAGGTATGCCGGTAACCATTAATTTCACTAATAATCTTCCTGTGGCGACATCAATTGTCTTTCCAGGAATGGATGTTACTGCAACCGGCGGTACAACAGGTTTGTTGACCAACGAAGCTGCGCCGGGCGGGGTAGATGAAGTTACTTATACATTTACTCCAACACGTCCGGGGACATTTATCTATTATAGCGGCACGGATATGGATTTACAGGTTGAAATGGGGCTGGTTGGCGCGATTATAGTCCGCCCGATGGGTTTTGACCATATGATGCCAGAAACATGGCGTGCCTACGGGCATGATGACTCGCTCTATGATCATGAGTATTTAATTCTCGAAACGGAAATGGATCATCGAATTCATAGTCTTGTAAAGCAGGGAAAGTATAATGAGGCAAGAGCCATAGATTACTTCCCTGTTTACTGGTTCATTAACGGGAGAAATGCTCCGGATACAATGCTTAATGATTTTCATCCGCTTTTTCCAACTCAGCCATATGGGGGAATGGTCATGATGCATCCTGGAGATAATGTCCTACTCAGGATAATAAATGCAGGCAGAGACCTGCATCCATTCCATACTCACGGCAATAACTTCGAAATTATCGCAAGGGACGCTATTCTGCTTGAAAGTGTACCGGGTGTTTCAGGAGCGGATTTGAAAGTATCTGATTTTACAACGTCAGTTTCCCCGGGTGGAACCGAGGATGCCATATTTCATTGGACAGGTCATGGTCTTGGATGGGATATGTATGGGCATTCTCCGGAGGACCCGCCGGAAATGGGCGAAGATCCGAATGACCATGGCAAGCCATTCCCTGTAATTATCCCAGAACAGCAGGACCTTACCTTTGGAGATATGTATAGTGGCAGTCCATTCCTCGGAGTTGCAGGTGATTTACCTCCGGGACATCCCGGTTTAAACGAAGCGGCGGGCTTTTTCTATATGTGGCATTCGCATAATGAAAAAGAAATGGTTAATAACGATATTTTCCCGGGTGGTTTGATGACTATGCTCGTTGTGTTGCCGCACAGCGTGCCTATAGAGCATTAAAATAGAATACTCAGGCAAACTGATATGAAGAATAAACAGAAGGAGATAGAAATGAGAACGAAATATATACCGGTTTTAATCCTCTTGGCAGTCTTAAGTATCGTTGCTTTTGCGCTGCCAAATAGGGCATCCGGAGTTGAATATTTTTTAAGAGCCGATACCGTAGTGGTGAATCTTCCCGGAGGAGTTAATGTCACTATGTGGGGTTTCGCTCTGGAAAACGCATTCGGCGAAACATCAGGAACAGTAATTTGTCCCGGACCGGAACTGGTAGTTCCGTCGGGCGATAATGTCCTGACGATTCACCTTGATAACAATCTGCCGGAGGTGACTTCAATTGTTATTCCTGGACTTACCGCCACGATGACGCCTGTCAGACGACCGGATGGACGGGTAAGGTCTTTTACTCATGAGACACCGTCAGGAAACACAGAAGCTGTTGACTATACTTGGAATAATGTTGAACCCGGCACATATATATACCAAACCGGCACTCATCCGGGTAAACAAGTCCAGATGGGACTTTATGGAGTTGTCCGCAAATCCTTCTCCGAAGATGGTTCAGGCGGCGAAGTTTATGAAAATGTGGATTATGACTCGCAAAAAGTCATCTTTTTTAGCGAGATAGATCCCGTTATTCACGAAGCTGTTGCAAATGAGGAATACGGAACCGGTTTAACAGTAACAAGCCCGATAGGTTATAAGGCAAAGTATTTTCTTATAAACGGCAAAGTTTATGAGAATGGTGATCCGGCATTGCCAATCGGAGGCGTAGGTCAGACAATCCTGCTTCGCTTTGTCAATGCAGGGCTTAAAACACATTCTCCTATGGTAAACGGACTGGAGACATTAGTTGTTGCCGAAGACGGGAAACCTTATAAATACCCCGAAAAGCGCTTCTCGATGACACTTCCGGCGATGAAAACAAAAGATGTGCTAATTGCGCCTTCGACTGCTGGAACCTATGTTCTATATGACCGGAGATTGTATTTGACCAATTCAGGTTCAGCTCCAGGTGGTATGTATCTAAAACTGAGTGTTAATGATTAACTATAAAAAGAAAACAAAAAATTGAAATGCCAAATAAAAAAAAGGATAAAATGATGAAAACCATGATTTTCTTGATGATTGCATTATTTCTCGTTGTCCCCCTATCTTATGCTGAGGTTTACAGCAACATAGTGGGGCTCTACAAAATTGATTGTAGCGTAGGTAGAAATCTGGTTTCAATGCCTTACCTGCCGTTTAATTCGACGCTGGATAATGTTATAGGGAACCAGTTGAC
>JAFGBY010000050.1 GCA_016932915.1 Acidobacteriota bacterium
CGGAAAGATCTCTTTAAGGTGAAGTTTATTAAACATGGGGAATCATACAAGGCAGAACTCGGCATGTTCTATGATGAAGGCTGGAAGGACCTGCCGCAGTTCCTTCAGGAAAATAACCTAACCCGGGCACATTATGAAACAGGAAAACCAAAGCCTAAAGGGTAAGGTAACCCTTGTAACCGCCGGCACAGGGCTTATCGGATCAGAGATTGTAAAACTGTTTTCTGCTGAGGGAGCAAGGGTCGTATTTTCTTATCATTCTAATGAATCTAAGGCTCAGGAGCTGAGTTCCTACGGCAAACCATATAAAGTCGATCTTAACAATATAGATAACCTGCATGAGATGCTCTATCATGTCTACGATAACGAGGGAGCGCTCGATATACTTGTGAATAACTATGGCCCGATTCTTTACCGCTCACTTGCCGGGATGCAGAGAGAAGAATTTATCACCCAGGTACAACAAAACCTCTACCCGACATTCTTTGCCTGCAAATATGCTACTGATATTATGACAGAAAAGGGAAGGGGGAGGATAATAAATATCGCAGCAGCGGGCGCGGGCGAGATTCGGCCGAAAAGCCTGACAGTGCCGTATTATATCGCGAAAAATGCTGTGGTAATGGTAACGAAATCCTTCGCTCACGAATATGCTGATTCCGGCATTACGGTAAACGCTGTTTCACCTGGCATTTTAAAAAATGTACAGGATGCTGAAAAAGGAAGCAAGAAAGGGATTTTTGAAATCCCGGCCGGCAGAAAAGGTGAGCCATATGAGGTCGCCCGTGTAGTGTTATTTCTTGCTCAGGACGAATCGGCATATATCACAGGCGAGAATATAGATATCGACGGCGGCTGGAGTCTGTAGCAGATCAGTATAATTATATTATTTCAATATTTATACCTATAGAATCTTTTAATTATTTTTGAGCCGAAGATAACCCAAAAGAAGATGACAATAACGATAGACATGACTGTAACCACAGGATTGTAAATATTATAAAATAAATATCCCAACGCTACTAATACCATCATAGCAAGTATAAACATAAAAAAGTAGGAGAAAGGATTGGTTTTCATCCCGGGCGGATTGATATGGTCTTGTGAAAATTGCAGAGATGTCTCGCTATAAAAATAGTCATCATCTCTCGGGAGCTTGATCTTATACCACCAACCTTCATTATTTTCGATTTCATCGATTATCCAGCATGTAGTGCCTATATATAAGTTATTAGAAGATTTTTCATGTTTAAATGGTTTATAATAGAGAGGCCAGTTGTTCTGGTACACTGCATAATCAATTTTATCTCCATAGTCGACAAAATCAATTTGGACAAGCTTTAGCCGGTATACCGAGACTCCACCAATATATCCTATAACCTTATCCCGTGTTTTTATCTTATGCCATATTTCGCCATCAATGATCTTTGACTTTAATTCTCGAACGATCTCACCTTCTTTCAACACACCAATTACAGGGCTAGTTTTATCCATCTCCTGATGGATGCTGACCTGGTCTTCTTTTATATTTAAATACTTCATTTGTTTTACATCTTAAGTTTAAAGAAGGTTTTTATTATATCTGTAGCAAAAAGGTACAGTGAACCTAGAGATACTAATATAAACACAATAGCTTCAACTGAGATAAGTGTTTTAATAATAGCATAGGTAATGACTGCACTGAGAGGATAAGACATAATTTCTATATAGCGATGAATAGGAGTTTGAAATGAATACGCAGGAGGGTTAGACAGCCTTTCTGATATCTGGTGCGTCTTTTCTATGAAGTATTCTTTTTTATTATAGAGACGTATTTTATACCAATTACCTTCTTTGTTTTCTATCTCGTCCATTATCCAGCATATCCGGCCAGGTTTTATTTTCATATCAGTACCACTTTTAAACGACGGTTCTGTAAAAAGAGGTGCATTTTCCCGATTACGTTTGCGGGCATATTCTTTACCAACAATAAAAATTGGTATTAATAGAACAAGTTTCATGCGATATGCTGAAACTGCCTTTATATATCCGATGACCTTATCCCGGGTTTCAATTTGATACCAGACCTCACCTTCTCTCACAATCGATGCCAGTTCCTTGACAATATCGCCTTTGTTTAGTGTTCCGATATTAGGGCTACCTCTTTCCAATCTCTCGCGGATATTGACCTTGTCTTCTTTGATGCATAAGTATTTCATGTGTTTTATTCTCTAGTATTTTCCCCTTTTTTTGAATGGTGAGTATCGTGGTTGAAATTGTCATTTTTATTATAATGGAATAAAAGAGATAATAAAGCTATTAAATTTATATGAATGGAGACCGGTTTCACTTAATTCTTCAGTAAAAGTCGCTGAGAAAAAATTAAAACTGTCATCGCGAGGGAGCAAAGCGACCGCGGCGATCTATTAAAATAAATAGTGATCGCGAGCATATACCCGCGTTCTTCGACTTCCTTTTTATAAAACATGGTAATACGAAGATTTCCGCTTTCGCGGAAATGACAGTCTTTCTTTTTGGATCAGGTCAGAGATATGAACCCGGTTGAAATATTCCAATTTGCTTCAATGACAGCTATTTTTATATTTGGTGTGGGAGCCGGTTACTTGGCTCGCCGTAGCCACAGCGAAGGCGGCCACCCGGCGATTAAAAAGATTGTCATGGTCGGGGAATCTTCGAAGGAATACAGCCGAGTATCTTCCTTTGAAATATTTACTTAATTGAAGATTCCCTGCTGTAGCCCAGCTATGCTTCCCGGGGAATGACAACATTATTTGATAATAAGCATCGGGCGGATTATCTCTCCAATTGCTGGGGCGAAGATGGCCTTCGTAAGGATGTCGAGCACTATCAATGTAAAAGCGATTATAAGATAAACATGGATATCACGAATCGACCATTTATACTTGAACAGTCTGTGCCCAATGACTTCGGCAAGGACAACACCCAGTATAACGAACCCTGCTATCCGGAAGAGCGACCAGAAATGCCAGCCGAGGAGGAACATCAGGATCTTCTTATCGGTGCAGAGCATCAGCTGCGAGACGTAAAACGCCATGTAGTTCATCAGCACCGCGCCAAAGTATATTGAGATGAAACTCATGGTGAGTAATGATAGGATGAGGAAAACACATAAGTGTAAAAGGTGCTGAGGGATGAATTGCGCCGGGTCACCCTCCGAGCCGACCCCGGTCTGCACCCAGCGGAACATCTCGGTTTTATACTTGGTGGATTTGAATACCGCCGCCTCTGAAGCTACGGGAGCAATGTAACCTGAGGCAGTCATCAGGACACCCAGCATCACCGCCCAGCTGAGCATATTCAGTACTGCCGATTTCCTTCTGCCAGCTTTCAACAGGTAAAGCATCAACAGGTAAGCGGGTAGGGCGGCAAACAGGGGCAGAAGGATTTTCACGCCGAACAGGATACCGATGGTTATTCCAAGAAGTGTCGAAACAAATAGATACAACATCCTCTTTAGGGCGGTATCCAGCCGGGAAAAGAAATCTATAAAAGCGTTAAATCTTTCTCTCAAGTTCATTTTTTCGAGAGCAGGCCCCCGAGATCGAGCTTTTTGAGGTTGATATAATTTACTAGTTCATTGTATCTTTTTTCAACTTCCGCATAGGTCAGCTTCGCAAGCCTGTCGAGGCTGAAATCCTCAACCGTGAATGATGCGATTACGGTTCCCATGGCAACTGCGTTTTTCATGTTCTCGAATGAGTGGTCGCCCGTAGCGTGCAGGAAGCCGACAAAACCGCCTGCAAACGAATCGCCCGCGCCGGTGCAATCGACAACCTGCCTCACCGGGAATGCCGGGATGAGGAACAGTTCGCGCCCCTGCATCAGGAGGGAACCATACGCACCGCGTTTGATAACGACGGTCTTCGGGCCGTTTTTCATTATCCATTCACCCGCGGAGAAGATATTATCCGTGCCTGAGAGCATCATCGATTCCTGGTCGTTGATGAGCAGGATGTCTACATCCTTCAGGGTCTCGAGCAGTTGTTTTCTCTTACCGTTTATCCAGAAATTCATCGTGTCGCAGGCGATGAGCGCTGCGCCGTCCACCTGGCTCAGCACGTCCTTCTGGAGGTCGGGGTCGATATTCGCGAGGAAGAGAGTCTTCGCGCTGCGGTATTTTTTCGGCAGTTTCGGCGAGAACTCGGCGAAGACGTTCAGATCGGTCGATATAGTGATTGCCTCGTTATGGTCTTCGTATCTGCCCGTCCAATGGAATGTCTTCCCATCCTGTTTTTCGAGGCCTTCGAGGTCAGTGCCGAATTTCTCCAGCAATTCCAGGAACTTAGGATTAAAATCATCGCCGATTACGGCTACCAGCCCTGCCGGCTGAAAAAACGATGACGCCACGGAGAAATAACTCCCCGAGCCGCCGAGTACTTTTTCCCGCTTGCCCGCGGGGGTTTCCAGCGTGTCGTATGCTACTGAGCCTACTACTATCAGGTCCATTTCCGCTCCTACTTGATATATTTTCCGATTAAAAGGTTTAATTTCTTCTTAAGGTCTCCGGGGATCACATCCGGATTCGTCATTATCGCGTACTTCAGCGCACTCTGGCATTCGCATTTCGGCTCTTTGCCTTCAAGTTTACCTGCAGCGATTCTAATGATCTTCTGCCCCATCTCGACGTTTTTATTCAGGACTGCGATTATCATCTCAACGGAGACTTCTTCTTCCGATTCATGCCAGCAGTCGTAATCGCTGACCATCGCTATGGTTGCATAGCAGATCTCTGCCTCGCGAGCGAGCCGCGCCTCGGTGAAGTTCGTCATGCCGACGACGTCGATCCCCCAGCTGCGATAAAGGTGGGATTCCGCCCTGGTGCCGAACTGTGGCCCTTCCATATTTAGGTAAGTCCCGCCTTTGTGGATGCTTGCGCCCGCTTCCTTGCCTGCTTCGAATAGGACATCCGCGAGGTCGTTGCAGACCGGGTCCGCCATGGAGACGTGTGCTACGATGCCGCCCTCGAAGAAGGTGTCATTGCGGTGTTTGGTGCGGTCGACGAACTGATCGATGATGACCATACTGCCCGGCGCGTATTCTTCCTTCAGGCTGCCGCAAGCGGAAACCGAGATCAGCATCTTCACGCCCAGTTTCTTGAAGGCGTATATATTCGCCCTGTTCGGAAGGTTGCTGGGGTTGATACGGTGGCCCCTGCCGTGGCGTGCCAGGAAGGCTATCTGCTGCCCGTCGATCTCGCCGACTATTATATTATCAGATGTCATCCCGAACGGGGTCTCCACGATCACCTCGGTGATGTTCTTGAGGCCCTTCATGTCGTAAAGGCCGCTCCCGCCGATCACTCCGATATTTATATCCTCAAACCTCTCTGCCATCATACTTCCTCCTGCCTATTTAATAATCTTTTAAGTTGTAAGAATTTATCACATGAATACTGATATTAAAAGATGAAATCTTTATCGAATAACGCGGGAGTAGTGTGTTTTTAATTTAGGGCGGGAGTACGGTGTGTCGAAGACCACCTGCTCCTGGTGTTTACGACTTTTTATCCTACTTACTTAATTCCAACAAACATGGTTCATGTGCCGATGAATATACACAGTGCTCCGGCAACCGCACATAAACTTTCCTGACGGGATTCATCTCGATATATTTTTTCTTCTGGTTGAAATACTTTTCAGTTTGAACAAGCTTAGGAAAATTGGTCTTCTACAATATATTAAATTTTCCGTTTTCACCTTCGAATAATCTGGCGACACTCGGCTCGGTCGCTCTCAGGTTTTTCATAATTTCAAGCGATGTGTGTTTCTTGAAATCACGAAGGAATCCTGATACATCAGGAGATTGAACTATAAGATGAATATGGTTTATCATAAAAACAAAGGCATATATTTTAATGTCTTTCTTTTTTGTACAATGTTTCAATGAATTCAGAAGAATATTCCATCGTCCATGTCTGTCAAGGATGTAATACCATTTAAGAATTGTCAGCGTGATAAAATATGCCTGATTGTTCATATCTTTAGGTATTCTAATAGAGTGCATATTTATTTCCTTTTATAGTATAATATGAATATAATAATATGGCATGTATGAGAATATGTCTATTTAATTTATCAGTAAACATTGGGAGCAGGTGGTCTACGACACACCGTGCTCCCGCCTAAATGCCTTCTCACGTAGAACAGTACCGGGAACAAGTGATGCTCCCGCACGAAGAAACATTGGGAGCAAGTGGTTTTCAACACACATTGCTCCCGCAATGGGACAATGGAGCAGGTAGTCTTCGATACACCGTGCTCCCGCCTTTTTTCCAACTCTCACGCATAATTTTTTCAATACTTAAACTCTTAGATTAATAACATACAACATGGTATATTAGGAATAGAAGTGAAACGGGTAACTAACACAAGTTAAGTGAGGATTGGTTAGATGAAAATAAGAACAGCGTTAATTTCAGTTTATAATAAATCTGGGCTTGAGGAATTCGCGAAATTCCTTCAGAGCAATAATGTAAATATCATCTCCACAGGTGGCACGGGCAAAGCACTTAAAAAAGCAGGGGTGGAATACACGGAGGTTTCCGATCTAACAGGCTTCCCTGAGGTGTTCGATGGCAGGGTGAAGACCCTTCAGCCGAAGATCCATGGCGGAATCCTCGCGAGGCGCTCGAACGAGAGCGACATCCGCGAGATGGAACAGAACGGGATCGAGCCGATCGACCTCGTCGTCGTGAACCTCTATCCATTCGAAGAGGTCATCAAGCGCGAGGGCATATCCTTAAGTGATGTGATAGAGAATATCGATATCGGAGGTCCGGCGATGATCCGTGCGGCGGCAAAGAATTTTAACGATGTGATGATTGTCATCAGCCCGGATCAGTACGGGGAGGTCATGGAGCATATGCAGGAAAACGACGGCGGATCAACGGAACAGTTCCGCTTCGATCTTGCCAAGGCGGCCTTCACCCGCACAGCGGCATACGACCGGGTGATCTCCAACTACCTGGACGGGATCAAAGAACCTGTCGAGAAGTTCGAAAGAAAATCCATGGAGAAATTCCCCGCGATCCTCGAACTCTCCGGCAACAAAGCGCGCGATCTGCGCTACGGAGAGAACCCGCACCAGGAGGCATCGCTCTACCTCGAGACCGGGTACGAAGGCCCTTCGGTCGCCTCGGCGGAGCCGATCCAGGGCAAGAAGCTCTCGTTCAATAATATCTTAGATTTTGAGTCCGCCTGGCGGATGGCATGGGAATTCACCGGCCCCGCGGCGGTGATCATAAAGCATAACAACCCGTGCGGAGTGGCGACCGGCACAGATCTGCTTGAGGCGTACAAGACCGCACGCTCCACCGACCCGGTGTCGGCATTCGGTAGCGTGATCGGGTTCAATACCGAGCTGGATGGGGAAACAGCGGAGGAGATAAACACCGCCTTCATCGAGGGTGTTATCGCGCCATCGTTCACGGATGAAGCGCTTGCGAGCTTTGCGAAGAAGAAAAACGTCCGCCTGCTTCAGCTGGGTGCTCCAAAGTACTCGGAAACCGATTATGATGTGAAGAAGATAATCGGAGGCATCCTTCTGCAGGGGATCGACAATAAACTGATGGTTGATGAAGGCCTGAAAGTCGTTACTGAGCGGAAGCCGACGGAAGAAGAACTCACCGCGTTGGAATTCGGCTGGATAATCGCGAAGTATGTAAAATCGAACGCAATAGTCTACGCCAAGCCGGGCAGGACGATAGGCATCGGAGCCGGGCAGATGAGTCGCGTGGATTCCGCGAGGATCGGCATACAAAAAGCCGCGGATGCGGGGCTGGAGATAAAAGGTTCCATCATTGCTTCGGACGCATATTTCCCGTTTCGGGATTCGATAGACGCAGCCGCGGGAGCGGGCGTCACCGCGGTGATTCAACCGGGTGGCTCAATCCGGGACCAGGAAGTTATCGATGCGGCGAATGAGCACAAGATTGCAATGGTATATACCGGGATGAGGCATTTCAGACATTAGGATAGAGAATTTGTATTATGAATGAAACATTTAAAAGGATTGGCTTCGGCATAATAACGCTCTTCCTGTTTGCAGGATTGATTTTCAGTGATTACAACATCGTGGAGAGGCAGAAATCCTACGAAAACCGTAATGGGAAGAGAGTTTTACTTGGCAGTGCGGATTATCACCAGTGGTACGGCGATTTGAAAGCTGTATACATTGTCGATGATATCCGGTTTTATTTTGATTTTAAGTCGAAGACAGTGACTATACTAAACATGAAGAAAAAGCATTATGTTGTTACAAATCTGCCAATGAACATCGCGAAGATTTTTACTGCCAGGGGATATGTAACATTTATGGAGCAGAGGCTTAAAGCCAAGGTCACTCCGACCAACGAGAAGAAGACTATATTCGGAAAAGTCTGTAGAAGCTACCGGTTGGAATGGGCGCCGACCGATAAAAGCCCGTCGAACAGCTTTAAGGGGACAATCTGGCTGACAGAAGATATAAATTTCGATTGGAAACTGCAGGCCGCAATGCTCAATGACCTGAGATCGCTTCGGGGAAGGAGCAAGGAATTCCAGGATGAACTCTCTAAACTGAAGGGATTTGAGATGGGCCTGGAGGGAATAATGTATAACGACGGTAAAGAATACTATACAACGAATGAAATTATTCTTATGCAGGAGAAGCAGCCGCCAGCCGATATGTATAAAATTCCTGAAGGTTTTGTGAAGCGGGAAACGCTCGATGTGTCGGATAACCCGTTTTATAATGAATTTAGAGGAAACACTGGATGACAAATAAAGGAAGTATTGAATTTTTAACGGGGAATTCTACCGAAGAGGTTTTAAAACGGAGCAATAACTGGGGCGATAAAAAACCGATTGAACGGCTTTTTGCTGGGGATCCATCGCTATGGATTCAGAGCGCAAAACCGGGAGATGACATCCCAGAACTGACAAACCGTCTGGGTTGGCTGGAACTGCCGGGAGAAATGCTGAAAGTAGCGGATGAGATCAAGAAATTCGCGGATGGCCTCCGGAGCGAATTCGATGATGTAGTCTTGCTTGGGATGGGAGGCAGCAGTCTTGCACCGCAGATGTTCATGAGTATCCTCGGAAATGCCGATGGCTACCCGGAACTGACCGTGCTTGATACTACGAATCCTGAAACCATCCTGGGATTGACCAGTTCGATTGACCTTTCCCGAACACTGTTTGTTGTCTCCAGTAAATCCGGTGGAACGATCGAGACACTCTCGCTCTACATGTATTTCAGCCGCTTGATGGAATCTGTTCACGGGAAAGAGTGGGGCAGGTTCTTCATCGCTATTACAGACCCGGGGAGCAAACTTGAAAAAATTGCCGAAGAAAAAGAATTCAGAAAATGTTTCCGCGCAAATCCGGAAGTAGGCGGGCGTTATTCGGCGCTCAGCCATTTTGGAATAGTACCCGCGGCTTTGATCGGGATCGATATTAAAAACCTGCTACAGAGAGCCTCCAAAGCTGTCGAAGATATAAAATCGAATAATAATGTGGAAAAAAATTCGTCGCTGAGACTTGGCCTCTTCATGGGCGAGATGGCAACGCTGGGGCGGAATAAACTAGGCTTTATGTTGAGCGAGGAATTCAGCCCACTCGGGGACTGGATCGAGCAGTTGATAGCCGAGAGCCTGGGCAAGGACGGAAAATCTATCCTGCCTGTACTGGATGATATGGATTACGCTTTGAGCGGAGCCGATGATAACCTGACTGTTTACCTGGGTGCAGGTGAACCGACGGAAGAATTTGCTGCGCTGAAAAATCCGAAAATCAGTATATCTATCAATAAACCCGAAGATATAGCGGAACAGATTATCATCTGGGAAGTTGCAACCGCTATTGCAGGTGCTGTAATGAGCCTCAATCCATTTAACCAGCCGAATGTTGAAAGCGCGAAGGTCCGGGCGAAAGAATTGATGGCAGAATACGAAAGGCGAGGAAAACTTCCTTCCGAGGAACCGGTATACAAGGACAAAGAATTCCTCCTGACAAGTACTTTTCTAAAGGATGTGAAAAACCCAATAAGCGCTTTAAGGGAGTTTGCCTTATCTGTGGATAACGGTGGTTATATCATGGTGATGGCATACCTGCCTTATGATGAAGAGGTCAATGACCTGGTAAGCGGGATTGTGGACTGGCTTGCGGAGCGTTGCTCTGTACCGGTTTGCTCCGGTTACGGCCCGAGGTTTCTGCATTCATCAGGGCAGCTCCACAAGGGTGATGATGGAAGCGGACTTTTCCTGCAGCTGACTCATTCCATCGAGGAAGATCTCGATATACCTGGCGAAAAATACAGCTTCGGCACGCTGATTACAGCGCAAGCCGGTGGAGATTACGCAGCATTAAAGGATGTAAATCGGCGGGTTCTGAGGATCAATATTAAGAAAGATCTTGAATCCTCGTTACAATCGCTCCTGGAAGAACTCGGTGAGTCTTTAATCTGACAAAGAGCTAATTCAGGTATCCAAGATCCCTGAGAGAATTCTCCAGCTCTTCTGTATCGGCTTTAGGATTGTCAATAACCGACAGAATCTTCTTCGCTCTTGCAGCAATCGATTTTACAATAGCCTCAAGGCGCATTTTAAAGCTGAGAATAGTTGAATCATTGCTTTTATAAAGATTCTTCCGAGAGCTTGGATATTCAAGGTTATTATAAAATTCGAATTCATTATCATCAAGATTTGTGCGCAGCTTACTCGCTATAAATTTATTTTGTATTGTACGAATTGATTTCTTTTCCCATTTTCCTATTGTGCCCTCAGAATAAGCGATCCTCGCATCATTTTCTGGATTCATTATCATTTTGTCTAAAAGGCTTAAGCCGCGAATATTATCGGGTACATCAATACCGGTTTTTTCCAGAATGGTCGGCATCACATCGACCAGGCTTACCTGCGTTTTACACCGGTATTGTTTATTAAAAGGCTCTACTCCGCAGATAATTAACGGTACTTGCGTAACCTGGTCATATAATGTAAAACCATGGGTGCCGACCCAATGTTCAAGTAAATCGAGGCGAAGCTTATCAAAATTTTCACCATGATCGCTGGTGATTATTATTATCGTCCGATTAAAAAGCTTGTTCTGTTTTAAAAAGTCAATTAATCTTTTAATCTGTCCATCCGTATATAGGATCCCGCTGTCGTATCTTGCACTTGATATCTGCTTCCTGCTTTTGAGATGATCCTTTTCTTCCCTAAGGAAATATTCATGTCTGTAAGGTTCGTGGATTTCATATGTGTGGAAAAAGAGAAAAAACTTCTGATCCTTTATCGACTCCATCCTGTTCAGTGCATGGTCCAGAGCTTTGTCGAGAAAATCAGGCTTACCGTAGTAATAATCAAATCCCCTGTCAAAACCGTATATGGAAGAGACAAAAGTGCCTCCAGTGATCCCAATAGTCCGATAACCAGCCCGGTTCAGGAGATCGGGGAAGGTATCTATTTTTTCAGTAATTCTTGCTCTTCCTTTATCCTGTCCCTTACTGTTGGTATAAAAACCCGTTTCGTATGGAAAAAAGGATGTGAAGAAACTCATATGAGATGGAAGAGTCCATGAAGCATTTGATGAAGCATTTTCGAAAAGATATCCGTTTTTTGTTAATATATCTATATTTGGCGAGGTGTTCCGCTGTTTATACCCATAACATCCCAGCCTGTCCGCGCGGAGCGTATCAAGTAGTATTACAACAACATTTATGTCTTTGTTACTGGATGGAGTCGAAATAAGAGGGGAAGCCAGCACGACAAGAATTTTATCTTCGTTATTTTTCAGCTCACCGTCCACAGTCTCGACAGAAAACTTGATTGAAACATCTCTACCACAGAAGTCTGCCAAAGGATATTCGATCCGCTCGAACCTGTTTTTATCATTGCCGAAATCATTAAAGTTAAACCTGAACTTTTTTGTATTACCCGGGTCACCGTTTTCGGTAATTTCCATGATAAAATCTATTCTATTATCTGATTCTATATAAGTCGGCACAATTGTCAGAAAGGCTTCAAATATTGCCTGGTCAGGGATGTTTACTTCATACTGGAGTATACCTTTGACAGGAATATAGATAGACCGCATTGTTGTATGATTCAGCTGTAATCGGGCCAGGTACTGTGAACTCTCACCCCCAATAGTAATGTTATGTTCACCGTAAAGTAGATTCCATTTTTTATCAGCTAAGTTGAAATGGTAGTAGGGAAGAGCCGGATACTTTGATTTGATTTCAGTTAACATTGCTGAGGTTTCTTTTAGGTTCAGCGGGTATTGTTTCAGCAGGTATTGAGTCTCTTTTGTGCTGGATGAAATATACTTAAAAGATGTATCGCCTTTGTTCTTTAAGGCCAAATCCTTCAATTGAAACACTACTTCTTTGCTGTTGAAGATAGTGAGATAATCATCAAAATAAATCAGTATCAGTCTCGGATTCTCCTGACCATGATCAGGATTTTTATATTCAAATGAGTCTATAACAGATGGCCGTTTGCCGTCCCGTGAAACCTTAATAGCTATTCTCAGATCCGGTTTGACTTCCGCCTCGATGTTTATAAACTCTAGCCCTTTTTCTTTTTTAATATCAAATAGATATCTGTTACCTGCCTTTTGTTGAAATTTGAGTAATAAAGCCATGGCGTCATGTGGATTCTTGATTGCATTTATGGTTTTACCATTTTGCATGACTGGTTCAGCATGATTAAAAAGATTGTTAAAAATCTTCTTTTGCACAATTCTTCCGATATCAAAACTTCTTGATGGGAGCTTTCTTCTTATGTCAACATTCTCATCCATGTTTTCTTTAACGGCGCTAAAATAATTATCGATAAAGCTGTATTTACCATTAAATTCCTGGTCTTTTTTTAATAGAAATATGGCAGCAATAGCAAAGAGAATTATTATAAAGAAGATAATATATCTACATTTCATGGATGTATCCCAATCCCTCGAGCGTTTTCATGAGGTCACTGGAACCGGATAGTTCTCCTGTATCTCTAATCTTTAATCTGCGTTGAGTATCCAATATAGAATTAAGAAGAATCTCAAGTTTTTTAGCAAATGCAATAACTGTCTTTTTTTGAAAATCCTGGATGTTTTTTATTTCGTTTGGGTCTTCTTTAAGGTTATACAGTTCTTTAGTAGGTTTTTCATGCATGCCCTCGGTGTCGGCGCTTGTTATAAATTTATAATCGTTTGTCCTGAGAGCTTTCCTGTCCCACCTTCCGCGGGTTGCTTCGGCAAAGGCGATACGCTCAGCCTTTTTGTCTTTTGAATTTACCAGTTCGGCAAGATCTGTCCCGCGATAGGGCTGACTTGCCTCAATTCCCACTGATGAGAGAATAGTCGGCATAATATCGACCAGGCTTGTCTGGGCTTTAATCTTTAAAGGTTTATCGAATGGTGCAGGGCCTCTTATAATCAGTGGGACATGTGTCACTCGGTCATAAAGTGTGAAGCCGTGAGTTCCCGCATAGTTACCAAGTGAATCGAGTTTCAGTTTATCGAATTTTTCGCCATGATCACTTGTAAGTATAATAATTGTATTGTCGAACAAATCGTTCTTTTTGAGCCAATCGATAAGCCGTCCGAATTGAGCGTCAGCATAACGTATTCCACTATTGTACTTTAGTTCCGTCTTTTCATTTGCAGACAGGTTGGAGCTTGGGGCTTGATCGAGATAATAGCTATGCTTGTATGGCTCATGAGTTTCGTATGTATGGAAGAAGAGAAAGAATTTTTTATCCCTGTTATTTTGCAGCCATTGGAGTGTGCCCTCCATAGCGATGGACATATCCTCGTAGTTTTCATAATAGGATGAAAATCCCCTGTCGAAACCAAATGATGATGATACATACGAACCGCCGGTGATCGCGGCAGTTTTATACCCGGATTCTTTCAAGTACTCCGAAAAGAGTTTCACGTTTTCGGCAAACCTTGAATAATTATAACCTTTGGCAGATTTGCGATAACCTGTTTCGCCTGGGAAAAGGGATGTGAACAGGGACATATGTGAGGGTAGGGTCCAGGATGAGTTCGACATGGTATTTTCCATCAGGGCGCTCTCAGACGCAAAAGAATCTATATTAGGTGAGATATCTTTGACCTTACATCCGTAACAACCAAGATGGTCGGCGCGAAGTGTGTCGAGGATAACCAGGATGACATTAGGCTTCTCAGGTTTTTCTTTTCGACTGTATATTGCCGGAGAACCGAGAACAGTCAGGATTTTTTTCTCATCTGATTGGGGGTAATGATTTAATAATGATGCTGAAAAGACGATTTTCACTTTTTTATTTGAAAGCTTATTAAGCGGAATCGAAATCTCATCGAACTTTCTTTGTGATGCAGTTATTTTGTCAAACTTGAATTCCTGCATTATATATGATTCAGGAAAATAACATTCACTTATCTTGATTTTAAATTTGAGTTGTGTGCTGTCTGTAAAATAATCGGGTATAGCTGCCAGAGCAAAATCTAGCGTAGAGCCTTCAGGGAGAGTGACATTATATTCCAGTGACGAATTGATAGGGAAATAAATAGACGGTCTTGTCGTTCCGTCCAGATTCAAGCGACGCAGGTACTGTGAAACAGAAGAAGTATTCACAATTTTATATTCAGGAAAAAGGCTGTTCCATGATACTGAATTGAGATTAAATTGATGATCAGGTACTCGGTGTAAGGAATTTTTTATGCCTTCGAGTAAATCTTCAACTTCCGCTTTATTAATCTCCAACTTCTTTAAAATATACCTTGTAATACCTGAATGTGGCGGAATGAATTGTTGGAACGATATATCGCTTAAAGTTTTATTCTTCATCTGGAAAACCGGTTTTTTGTTCAGCGAAACCAGAAGTATTTCGTCAAATTTAATTACCTGAAAAATATTATAATCATCAGCATTACAGGGAATTTTAAAGTTATCTATTTTCTCAGATGTTCCATTTCTTATACGTTCAATCAAAATGGATGGACTGATGCCGGTTGACAGCTTGATTATGAAGCTGGTAGCATCCCCCTTTTTATTAGATATAAATTGGAATTCACGTTCATCAACAGGATTATAATAAAAATTCAGATAAAAACCTGTATCGTCGGAGCTGTCAGAAAAATGGTCTATTATCTGTCCATTTTTATTGATTATTTTACCTTTCGATGAGAATAGTGTTATCAGTTTATCCCAGATGATGTTTTGAATGCTGTAAGTCTTTGGTGAAAGAAAAGCATTAATATCTACATCCTCACTAAAGTTAGTCTTTTCTGCTGAATCGAATAATTCGATGAAATCTATATTTTCTTTTTTATCAGCCTGTTTTAAAACGAGGAAATATGTAGCTAAAATTGCCGCTACAAAAAGGACCAATATTATTAAAAGGATTTTACCTGTATTCGTCTTTGTCATAGAAGCAATACTATAACATATCTAATGGTCCCGTAGAAATTGTTTTTGTGATTACGTTGATAGGCATTATCAATCCTGGAATTCTATTATATTAAATAATATCTGATCCTTTTGTTACAGATTCCGTATTAAAACCAGAAGACGGTATTAAATTTTACATGGGGATTTCTTCAATAAGTATCTAATATTTTTAATTGAAGGATGTGTGAGTATGAGAAAAATAATTGCGGCCTCTATTCTTATAATCTTTAGCTCTTTAAGTATGTTTTCCGGTGATAACAAATTGACTTATCTATCCGGGCCATATCTGGGCCAGAAGCCACCAGGGGATGTGCCGGTGTTGTTTGCTCCGGGAATAGTGACGGATATTTTCCGTGAACATTCCGCAGCATTGTTCACACCGGACGGGAAGGAACTATTCTGGACCCGTGTGATTAACCAGGGATTGGAAGACCGGGTGGATGTAGTGATGCATATGAAACTGGTTAATGGTAAATGGACGGAGCCGGAACTTGCTCCTTTTAACATATTTCCCGGTACTCATATTGACTGTATCTCACCGGATGGGAAAAGGATATATTTCAGGACAAGGTATTATAATGAAAAAACTGATTCAATAGATTATGGAAAATGGATAGTAGAAAAAAATGACGGCGGATGGGGAGAGCCGCACAAGAATGAATTAAAAATTGATTGGGGAAAAAAGATGTATCTTATTCAGGAAGCAAGAAACGGTAACATCTATTTTCAATCGGAACTAGAAAATGTTGAAAGTAAAATAGGTTTTTACGTTTCAAAATTCGTTGATGGGAAATATCAGAAACCGGTCGCGTTGGATGAGAATATAAACTCAAAATATATGGATTATGCATTTTTTGTAGATCCAGATGAAGAATTTATCATTTTTTCTTCCAAAAGACCAGGGGGTTTTGAGCAGACTGATCTTTATATCAGCTATCGCAATTCTGACGGTTCATGGAGCGAGGCGATCAACCTGGGTAAGAAGATCAACACGGCAGGTGACGGTGTGAGCAATTGGGCACAGGTTTCACCTGATAAAAAATACCTCTTTTTTACAACTCTTAAACTCCCATTCAAAGATATTGAAAACAAAAATTACACATTCTCAGAGATGAGGAAGAAGGCTTTGAGTTTTGAAAATGGCCACGGAAAGATATATTGGGTCAACGCTGACATTATCAATAAATTGAAATCGCAAAACGATTGAAAAATATTTGAAATATTATTAGTGAAGAGGCGATTAAGTTGAAAAAAAATATTTAATATGACTCCCATTCGGACTAAGTCCTATTTGGCGCTGAGCAATCCTCTGCTTGTCTTGAGGCAGGTATTACGAAATTAATCCGTTGACATTAATTGATGTAAACTATAAACTGGGTCTCTTTGATAAGGAGAATGCTTTAATGATAAAGAATTGCCTTGCGATTTTTGTATGTCTTTGCAGTATGTTATATGCTCAAAATAGTGAACAGTTCCCCGAATTGAAAGGTGAGTATCTTGGACAGAAGACGCCAGGGAATATCCCCGAGGTGTTTGCGCCCGGCATCGTTTCAAGCAGCAATTGGGCCGAACATTGCCAGGTAGCTGTCTCGCCTAAGGGAGACGAAATCTTTTGGTCCGCATGGACTGAAGAGTATACAACTAAAGACTTTCCAAAAGGCTCCGAGCAGCTTTTCTATTCAAAACTGGTAGATGGTCTCTGGACCAAACCCAAGCTGGCAGAATTTACTCAACAACGTTTGGACGGCCTCAATGGCGGCCCAGTATTCTCAGCAGATGGCGAAAAACTGTATTTCTATTCCACTGCCAGTGAAGGCAGTTTGGGCGCAATGGACACCTGGTACGTGCAAAAAATAGACAGAAAATGGAGCCAGCCAATCAACGTGGGAACACCATTTAACTCTGATGGTATAGATTGGACTCCAGTTTTCTCTGTCAAAGGAAACGCATATACAAATTATGCAAAGCTGATGAAATTTAAATTCGGCAAAGATGGCTTCTCCAATCCTGAAGAAATGATTATCCACAAGGATTTCAGACCTGTGTTTCCAATATATATTGCTCCAGATGAACAATACGTTATTTTCTCGGCCGAAAATGAAAAAGGTTTCGGCAGCCTGGATTTATACATAAGCTTCAAGGATAAAGACAACAACTGGGGAATTCCCATTAATATGGGACCTGAAATTAATACCGATAAAGTCGAACGCTTTCCAGTTGTGTCGCCGGACGGTAAATATCTGTTCTTCATGCGGCATACAGAACCTGACCAGGATTTCTTCTGGGTCTCAACTGAGATCATAGAAAAGTTAAAAGAAAATGTGACGAACAAGTAATTCCTCGTAATCCAGTTAATCCGAGAGATCTGGGGCCTCCTGGCACCCAGAATATTTTAAGGTTTAGCACTTTCCTTCTATTTGTTTTATTTATAAGCTGTTTAAGTATAATAAAACTAATAAAAATTTGGTTTTTATGAATAAAACTGTAGAAAAAGAATTGGGAATAAACAAACTCAGAACTGGATTTCTTGGTTATACGGTCGAAGCTTATCGAATACTGGGATTCTCAGGTAAGCCTAGAATCCTGGAGATTGGCTGTGGAGATGGAAAGAGTGCAATCGAGCTAGCAAAGATTTCAAAGGGAGAGATAATTGGAATCGATATTGATGAAGTTGCCCTTTCTGTCTTCAGGGAAAAACTTGATGAGAATAATGATAAAGGCAAGATTCAGATAATCCGGACTACACTCGCGCATTACAATCCGTCTGAAAAAAACTTAGATATAGTTTGGGAAGAAGGAGTGTTTCATCTTCTTGATTTAGAAAGCTCCCTGAAAAAATCCAAAGAGCTTTTAAAGCCTGGCGGATTCTTTGTCTCCTGTGA
>JAFGBY010000051.1 GCA_016932915.1 Acidobacteriota bacterium
AACTTGTTATAAATACAGGGACGATATATATTTAACAAAACAAGATAGATAGTTATGAGAAATTATAAATTATATAAAATAATGGCAGTGGCGACACTGACCTGCTGTTTCTTTTTTAATCTTTTACCGTTATCAAAAACAATCCTAGCAGCAAATATCGATACAACTAATAACCAGATCGATTTCAGCCAGGAGCCTGAGGATGTTCCACTTCCCTTGAACCAGGAAGTTACGGAGATGATAAAATTCTTCCAGACGGAGCGCCGCGGACAGATACAAAAAGCGCTGTCCAAGATGGATCAGTACCTTCCCATATTCAAACAGATTCTAAAAGAAGAAGGGGTACCGGAAGTGCTGGCATATCTTCCATTCATCGAATCCGCTTATGATCCAATCGCACGGAGCAATGTCGGGGCGAGAGGGATATGGCAGTTTATGCCGTCGACTGGTAGAAGATACGGCTTAAGGGTGGACTCCTGGGTTGATGAACGGATACATCCTGAAAAATCATGCCGTGCGGCAGCACGATACCTGAAGAATTACTATAATAAATTTGGCAACTGGACCCTGGCAATCGCCGCTTACAACGCCGGACCGACAAGGATCAGCAGAGCGGTGAGGAAATTAAACACTTCTGATTTCTGGAAAATAAAAAAGAGCAGTTATATCCGTTCCCAGACGAAAAGATACATTCCAGCTTTTATCGCCGGTGTACATATAGCAAAGAATCCATATAACTACGGTTTTCTATATATCAGCCACTCAACACCGGAATATGAAACGGTCAACATCCCGGAATCGACAGACCTTCATGTGATTGCAAAATGCATCGGCACGGACACAAAAACATTGCACAGCCTGAATCCTGAGTTGAAAAGATCGGTAACACCCTATAACTATAAAGACTATGAACTGAGAATCCCGGTAGGAACAAAAACAAAGTTTGATACCGAGTTTACAAAAATCCCTTCATCGGAGCGCCTGGTAAAAACGTACCATACAATCCGCAGGGGCGACACTCTTTCCCAGATAGCAGCGAAATATGGAACTTCAGTACGCGACCTGATGAAAGCCAACGGTCTCACATCCGCGCACAGATTGAGCGTGGGGAAAACACTGCTTGTTCCACTTATCCCCGGCTACACACCATCGGATTTAAAAACTTACAACACCGGTTACACACCGAGAAGCCGTTATTCCGAAGGCCAGAAACTAACACACAAGGTAAGTTGGGGCGATTCCCTTTATAAAATTGCAAGCCGTTACCGAACCGATATCCATTCAATCTGCCAGTGGAATTCCATCGATAAAGAGGTTGTTTTAAAACCGGGTATGTATCTCACTGTTTACTACAAGAAAAGAATCGGCGCTGACACCACCGTTCAGAATTCATTTTCGAATGGGGAACACCTTACCTATATTGTCCGCAAAGGAGATTCACTTTTCTCTATTGCAAGAAGGCATAACACCACCATTAAGAAGATTAAAGCGGCAAATAACATGCGCGGCTCCAGGTTGTACCCCGGGGATACTCTCCTGATACCAAAGCAATAATCTTATCCGGCATACAATAAATACATTTATATATTGATTTTATCAGAAAAATAATGTATCTTATATTCCAGGTGGCTTTATGTTTAGTGTCCTCAGTGTAACAGTCCTTGGAATAGAAGCATATCCGATAGACGTCGAGGTGGACGTCTCACAGGGATTTTTCGCCTTCAATATTGTAGGCCTTCCGGATACGGCCGTGCGTGAAAGTAGGGACAGGATCATCACCGCCATGAAAAACTGCGGCCATTATCTGCCGCGTGGTGCCGTAACCGTGAACCTCGCCCCTGCCGACCTGCGTAAGGAGGGAACAGCATTTGACCTGCCTATAGCGCTGGGTATCCTTGGCGCCAGTGGAGAAATACACCGAGACAGTATAAAAGACTATACAATCCTTGGTGAACTTTCCTTAAACGGCGCTGTAAAACCGGTGAAGGGAGTAATAAATGCCGCGATCGCCGCTAGGGACAAGCAATTAAAAGGTCTTATAATTCCTCGCGCAAACGCGATGGAAGCTGCGGTTGTGGATTCGCTGAATATTATTCCCGTAACCTCTCTGCCCGAGGCTGCGAGGTTCCTTTCCGGGGAGATCGAGATTCCACCATTTGAAGTAGATATAAAACAGGTTTTCTCAACACCGGATATCACCGAAAACAACTTCACTGATATACGGGGCCAGGAGCATGCCAAACGTGCTATGGAAGTGGCTGCTGCAGGTGGGCACAACATAATGATGCTAGGGCCTCCAGGCTCAGGCAAAACACTCCTCGCAAGAGGTCTTCCCGGCATATTACCTACCCTCACACTTGAAGAGGCAATCGAAACAACGAGGATTCATAGTATCGCCGGATTACTGAATAAAAACGGGCAGTCAGGCCTCGTATCGGAAAGGCCGTACAGGTCACCGCATCACACAATTTCAAACGCCGGGCTGGTTGGCGGCGGTGTTAATCCGATGCCGGGAGAGGTGAGCATTTCTCACAACGGTATACTCTTCCTGGACGAGTTGCCGGAATTCCAACGGAATGTGTTGGAAGTGCTCCGCCAGCCGCTGGAAGACGGGATAGTTACAATTTCCCGTGCAAAGAGTTCAATCAGTTACCCGGCGAGGTTTATGCTGGTCGCTGCGATGAATCCCTGCCCATGCGGATGGTACAACTCATCGCAAAAGGAATGCACCTGTTCTGTCGGTCAGATCCAGAGGTATAGGGCAAAGATATCCGGCCCCCTGCTTGACAGGATCGATATTCATATCGAGGTACCTGCGATAAATTACCGCGATTTGACCGATGAAAGGAAAGGCGAAACATCGGAGGTCATCAGGAGCCGGGTCGAGCAGGCAAGAAGGATGCAGGTGCGCCGTTTCACCGGAACAAAAATATATAAAAACAGTGAGATGTCGCCAAGGATGACGGAAAAATTCTGCCGGCTCGATGAAGAATGCAAAAAACTACTTGAAGCTGCCATGAATAAATTCGGTTTCACGGCACGTGCATACCACCGGATTTTAAAGGTAGCAAGAACGATTGCCGACCTCGAGGCATCCACCGGTATAGAAATAGCGCACCTGGCTGAAGCAATACAATACCGTTCAATGGACCGCGCCGAGTGGACTTTATAATCTGGCTCTTCTTGATTATCCATGAATACTGATATAGATTGTCACTATGTCCAGAGCAGATGAATTTTTAAGGATTTATAACGAGCTGGCGAAAAATTTCGAAGGTCAGTTGAACGCGACCTACCGGATGGGTTTTTCCAAGATGGTGCATATCCTTGCTAAAAGGAATTCCATTATACGAACTTACCAGAACGACCTGCGCGATTATTCCGATCTTCGAAATGCCATCGTCCACCACAGAACTTACCCGGATGTTATTATCGCAGAACCAACACCGCAGGTGCTACAGAAGTTTCGGAGGATCCACCGGGAGATACTCAAACCCCGTCTTGTATATCCGACTTTCAAAAGGGATGTGACCGATTTCGATATAAATACCGGCCTCCTTACTGTCATCCAGTATATGAAAAAAAACGATTACAGCCAGATCATCATACGTGATAGTAAAGATCAGATGAACCTGCTGACATCGGAAGCAGTAACAAGGTGGCTAGCCATTGAAGCCCAGGCAGGTACGGCGGTTTCTGTCAGCAATTACAAGGTGGGAGACGCGCTTGTATATATCGATGAAGGAAACATGATAGTTATGCCGCGGGATGAAACAGTTTCGAAAGCCAGGGATGCATTTGACAATTCCGCCCAGCCGGTAATGCCACAACTCTGCGCAATTGTCATTACACATTCCGGGAGATTACATGAAAAACCTCTCGGTATCATAACCCCCTGGGATCTACTGGACGAAAAAAATCTATAGAAGCCCGGAAATATCCAGGCTTCATTCTTAACAGTCGAAACTAAATTCTTATTTTTTAAGCAGTCTTTTGTTAATACTGAGCTGATATACCAGGACAATCAACATATAGATATTGGTAGCGACCAGGGTAAACCAGAAATATTCCTGGATCAGCATAAAAGCGGACATCACCGCGAAAATAAGGATATTAGTCGAACCACCAATAAAACCCCACAACCGCACAGGCAGAAGGTTTCTCGTATAATATTCTTTCGGGTTGTACTGTTTTTTCTTTTTCTTGGAATCCTTGCCCTGGAACATCAGGAAGAATTTTGTATATGTAAGATAGGCAGTGATAATAGCGCGCTCGAAACGGCCTTCGTTATTCTTTTTTAACCTGTCATATTCTTTACTGAATTCGGATACTTCGTCCTCTTCCCATTCCGGGTCACCCTTGGACATCGCCATGAAGATATTCCTGAAGTGATCAAGTAACATTGCATGTGATACAACCGTCAATGCGGTAATCAGTACCCACAACCATCCGGGCAGGATTATATCGGTGAAAAACGGTAGAGGATAAGCGGCCTGCATCCTCACCATCGCAATAATCAACCCAATATAAAGAAATACGTGGCTTACATAATCTGCCACTCCATCCACAATACGCCCTGTTTTTGTGCCTGTTCCTTTAAGGCGGGCAATCTGACCGTCTACACAATCCAGTACGCAATAATAGAAATAAAAAACGGCTCCAACCACCCATGACCATGGTTCGGCGTAAGCGTAAAAGCCGGATGCTATTGCGCAGGAGATAACCGAAAGCAGTGAAATCTGGTTCGGTGTAAGATTAGTATGATAAAATATTTTAACAAATATATGAGCGATTGGCCGAAATATTATAAGGTCAACCAGTTCTTCGCTTTCATAATTTTTAAGAGACTGCTTAAATGTTCCCATTTTATCCTCTTCGTAATTTTTTATGCCTCCCCGTAATACCATTCTTCATCATCGCTCGGAAGCGGCGCCTCGATAATCTCCTTGGCAAGCTGTTCGTCTTCCTTCCTCACATAGATATGGTAATGTTTTTCGGGGAGTGGTTCGAAGAGTTTGGTGACAGGATAAAGCATATCCCTTTCGTGGCCGGTTGATATCAGGTGAGCCTCGATGCCGTATTCGGTCAACAAACCCTTCACTATTTCAGCCTCATAAGGCTTATCAGTCATAAATACTATCGTTAAATCATTCTGCATTTTCATTTTCCGTTTTATAACAGGACTGTTGAAAATACACGATTTTACATAAAAATCAATAGTGAAGGGTTTCTGACCTCTTACATTAAATCTATCTAAAATAGATTCCGACAAACCATGTCTGGCCGTATGCCGGATAACCTTTAATCTCGAAATACTCAGCATCGAAGAGATTTCTTACTTTAAGAAAAATCCCTACATCCGGCACCAGCTCATGTGTGAGGTGAGCATCGACAAGGAAATAACCTTCGTTGTAAAGAGGGAATCCTTCGACTGCATTATCCAGCTGCTCGCTGACTGACCTTGCGAGGAGATCGATTTTCATACCATCGGTTTTCCAGCTTAGAGTGAAAAAGAACTGGTGCTTCGGTATCCTGATAAGTTCTTCCTCTGTGCTCTCATCAATACCATCCGTCAGTGTATACCCGAAACTTCCACGCAAATTGGTTTGGATCATAAAATCCGCCATAATCTCGACACCTTTGACAGAAGCAGAATTAATATTTTCAGCCATAAAGGTCTCGAAATCATAACTTATCAAGTTGGTAAAGCTATTATTAAAATAGGTAAGTGAGAGATGCATATTATCCTCGAACATGAACTGCTCAAAGCCAAATTCCCAGCTTTCACTCTCTTCCGGTTGAAGAGCTGTATTGCCGTAATACGGGTAATACAGTTCGTTTAATGAAGGGATGCGGAAACCTGTGGCATATGAACCATAGACCCTTGTGCCCGGAGCCCAGAACCATGAGAATGCAAACCTTGGATTCCATGAATCACCGAACTCACCAAAATCGTCATATCTCAAGGACGATGAAAAGATTAAACTTTCATCTACTTTATATTTTATCTGACCGAAGATACCGAAAATATCATAATCTTTATCAAAATTGACATAATTATATAATTCATCCGTGCTGGTACCGCTCATTAATTTATATTCTACTCCCAGAACAAAATTTCCCTCAGGGGCTAACTCTATCTGGTTGACAAAATTCAGATTGAAGGCAGTAGTTTCAGTTTTGGAACTGACAGGCCAGGCATACTCTTCTCCGTCATCCGCTGGGTCTTTAAATTTCTGATGTGTGCTTATAAAACCGGCTGTTATCTTTGAATCAACTTTTTCTAACGGTTTCAAATCCAGGATTATTGAACCGAGAAAACTGAGGTCAGTCTGTTTCGAGTTTTTATCAAAATTCCTTGTCCCTGACATTATCTCGATCGGGATACCAACAAGGGAGTCAATATAATGGAAGTTAAAGGTAAGGGATGTCTCCTCTTTAAAATCAAAACCGAATTTGAAATTGAATGTATTGTTCTTGTAGTTATCGTTATCCCGTTGGCCATCGCTTCGAATTGTCTGGTAGTCGGAATAGTAGAAAAAATCTCCGGTTTTACCCTGTAATGCTATATTACCGCTGTACATAGTCTCATAATCACCTTCACCGTAAAATGTGAACTTGAACGGGCCTTCGCCTTTCCTTGAAATCATATTTACTACACCCCCCGCGGCTGATGAGCCATATAGCGGTGAGTGAGAACCACGTACGACTTCTAGCTGGCCGACACTGGAAAGAGTCAGTGGTGATGTATTTGGCAAACCTAGAGCCGGATCATTGAGAGGTACTCCATCAATCAAGATCATAGTCTGCCCGGGGGTGGCTCCCCTTAACCTTACAGAGGTCGTTTTCCCAACCGAGCCGCTTCTCTGAGAAATAACACCGGGGATATATTTCAGTATATCAGTGAGCTCAACCTGCATCAGCCGCTCAATGTCGGATTTAGTCATCACAGAAACGGCAGTAGTAGCATTCCAGTAAACCTCTGCCCCTAAGGATGCGGTCACAATTATGGTCTCGTTGTACTGATCTTTGAGCGTTTTTGGTATTTCTGTATTTTCAGTTGTTTGTTCTGTCTCCTGCTTTGTTTCCTCATCCTTTTTTTCTTTAAACGCAATCAGGTTCAATGTAAACACGGTTATCAATATCAGACAGTAAACAATTACTTTCCTATTCATCAGGTATTTTTCCTCCTTACCCTATTCCTCTACTTTATTAACAGGGACGATTATATTCCCTTTTATTTGTTCGCTGTATATTACCCTGAATGTGTCTCCATACAATACCTTAAGGTACTTTTCATTTATCACATCCCCCGTTTTACCATCACAGATAATTTTACCGCTATCCATCAGAATTATCCGCCTTGAAAAACGGGAGGTTATATTGAGGTTATGTGACACCGTGATTACCGTAAGCCCTTTCTCTTCCCTCAACCTGTCGAGCATACGGTAAATTGTGACCGCATGTCTAAGGTCGAGCGATGCTGTCGGTTCATCCAGCAGCAGGACTTCCGGCTCGGATGCAAGCGCTCGCGCGAAGATTACTCTTTGTTGTTCACCAACGCTTATACTATTAAAATCACGGTTTATAAATTCAAAACAATCAGTCTCACGCATTGCATTATAAACAATATCCCTGTCTTTCCTGCTGCCTAACATAAGGCCTTTAAGGTAAGGCGTTCTGCCGGTCATCACCATATCAAAACATGTCAGCGGAAAAGCGGGTTGAAAAGACTGAGGAAGATAGCTTATCTCTTTAGCAAGCTCCCTGGCACTGTATTCCTGGATAAGTTCATCTTTATAATAAGCCGAACCTTTGCCTGCATCTAAAATCGATGCCAGGATTTTCAGAATGGTGCTCTTTCCGGCTCCGTTCGGGCCGACAATGGAAACAAATTCTCCCTTGTTTATCCGGAAAGAAATATCTTTGAGCACAGGTTTGCCGTTATAAGAGGCGCTTATATCTTCCACTCTGAAAATATTCATATCAATCTTTCGCTTTCAGAAGAAGGTTGATAAAAAACGGCGCGCCTATAAGGGCAGTTACGATACCGACCGGAACCTGTGAAACAGGTGTGATTATCCTCACTGCGAGATCCGCAAGCAAAACGAGAATTCCCCCACAGAGCACTGAAAATGTAAAGTTCAACCTGAAATCACTTCCCCAGACAGATCTTACGAAATTCGGCACTACCAACCCGATAAAGCCGATTACTCCAGCGATAGCAACTGCCATCCCTGTGAGAAATGAAGCGATCAGGATGCTGATAATCTTCATCCTCTCTACATTGATGCCGAGCTGTTTCGCTGTATCATCACCAAGTATCAGGATATTGACCTTTCCGGAAAGTAAAAACTGTATTATTATTACAAAAAGAATCAGCGGGAAATAATAGATCAGTTTATCCAATGTCTGATAGCCAAGATCGCCCATCATCCAGAAAGTGATACCCTGTACTGTGGTCGACTTTGCCTGGGAGAGGAGGAACATTGTCAATGCGGAAAAATAAGCGCTGACCACAATCCCCGCCAGGATAAGGCGGGTCGTTCGTACCTTTCCCCCCCTTTTCGCGAGTATAAATACAGTCAGCACAGCGGTCATCCCGCCGAGTATGGCCGCCACCGGCAGACCGAGTAGCTCACCCCCGATTCCAAAGGTAGCCATCAGCACCATGCCTAGTGCAGCCCCGCTACTTACGCCGATTATATATGGATCACCCAGTGGGTTCTGGATAATGGTCTGGAAAATCGAACCTGCTGCGGCAAGAGCCGCTCCGACCAGCACCGCGGTTAATAGCCTCGGAAGACGGATCAGCAAAAGTATATCACGGCTGAGATTCTCCCCGCCATTCAAAAAAAGCATCCTGAAAACCTCAACGGGATTAAAGGAAAGTTCACCGATACACAGAGAAAAATAAAAAACCGCAAGCATCAGCAAAGTAAGGAGGATGAACGGTTTATATATATTCTTCAGGTTCATTCAGTGTCACTTTCCGCCATTATTACCATTTGCGTGGATCTTTTCAGCCAGCAGTTTTATTCCATTAACGACATTAATCCCAGGTTGTAAAACCAGCGATTCATTGATCTTGTAAATCCTGCCCTGCCGGAAGGCCTTAAGCTTCTGCCAGCGGGAATCGAGAGAAGATACCTCCACATTCAGAGGTAAAAAAATTACATCTGGATTGCGGATCATGATCTGTTCAAGGGATGGATATAGAAGCTCTCCCTTTTCCTCTCCAAAGATATGTTCACCGCCAGCAGCTCTCACCATTTCACTGATGAAAGTATTAGGCCCTGTCGTCATTATTGGTTCATGCCAGAGAAGATATAGAACTGTCGGCCGTTTTTTCCCATTCCATTGATCCCCAATTTTCTTTATTTCATCGTTCAAACCTCTGGCAAGATTGACTGCTTTATCATAGTTAGATGTCACGGATCCAATCATCCAGATCGTATTTAAAATTCCTTCAATGTTGTCCTGAGAGGTCTCGAATATATTCAGATGTAATGCTTTCAGTTTTGCAATTGTCTCCGGCCTGTTTCCTGCGCGCGTAGTAAAAATCACATCCGGTTTCAGCAGTAAAATCTTCTCGAAATCCACCTGCCATCCGTCCAGCTTTGTGATGCCATTCGGAATAATCATATCCTCTGAAGTGCTTGCGCCGATCAACCTGTCACCGAGCCCCAGCTTGAGGCAGATGCCGGTCAGGTTCGGAGCAAGAGTGATTATTCTCTGGTAATTGTAATTACTATTCAGTTTTCTTACAGCTTCATCACCAGGGTTTTGTCGGTCACTATATGAATTTGGATGAAATGAAAGGATTATGAGAAAAAGAGAAACAATGATGGCATATTTCTTTTGAGAGATATTAAATCGGGGCATAAAAAAAGTTCCCTTTCCTGCTTCGGAAGAGAACGGGTTTTGCTTTGTATGAAATTGTCGGCTCGCTCACCCTCGAAGCAAGGCAAAAAATAATCAACTTGTGTTCTGACTTACGGATCGTCCTACTCACCGCCGCCTTCCCGTTAAAAAACAGTGACCTGTAACAGCGCTTAATAAGGCTGTTAACCATGGCGGTTTTCGTCCCCGATTACAGCTGCGGGGCAGTAGCGGATTCTCACCGCTTTCCATCTAAAGAACAGAATTTAAAAATAAACGAACACTTAAACACAGTCAAGTAATAATAAAAATAAATTCTATTTTTTATATTGAAATGGATATACAGAGGAATAATCTATCATCACCATTTGCGGATTTCGCAGAAAGTGCTCGAATCATCCACATCACGGATTGTAATAAATCCGCTTATACCTTCTGTCAGGTCAAAGAAATCCTCTTCACTAACCGTGGTTGCAGTGAAGCCGTCCTTGCATACTATTTCGCCATTGCCGGTCTTCTCGTAATCGATCTCGCCGAGGAGCCCTGCCTCCGACTGGAGCTCGAACCAGCGCAACCTTTCTTCCCAGATCTTTTCGCTATAGCTGGAAAACAGACAGAATCCGCCGGGTTTCGTGACCCGTAAAGCCTCTTCAATTAAAATCCTCTTGTCTTCATGGAATGCGGAAATCCCATTCTGTACCGCGAAGACGAGGTCGAATGAGTCTTCCTTGAACCCGAGTGACACAGCGTTCATGCAGGCAAAACCGAAATTATTGATGCCATCCAGGTACTCGAGGCCGTATTGAAGGCTCATCGATGCAGAATCTATCCCCCACACAAATCCAGCGTACTTCGCAAGAGGTTTCATCACTCTTCCATACCCACAACCTAGTTCCAGAATAACTGAGCCAGGTTGGATATAATCCAACAGATGGTCAATCTCCGCCTGCATATATTGCCGGATCCTCGGCGTGGCGATATCGTAGACCTTCTTTAATTTGAGAGAGGAAAGTTTCTTGTCGTAATAGTTATCCATTAATGACCAACATATACTTTTACGTTTATTATGTAAAATTGATGCAAAAAGACAAGTAGCTTTTATTCTTATCCAGTGGAATCAGGTCTCTGACTAGCCCTATAATTGGTTCGAATCAGGAGATTCGAACCCGCTAAAAAATGACTGTCATTGCGAGGGAGCTTGTGCGAACGTGACGATCTGACACATAAGACAGTAACATTACAGATTGCTTCGCTTCCCCTCGATTTTACTCGGTACAGGCTGCTCGCAATGACGCCATTTACTGTGGGAGCCGGTCACACCCGGCGATTATAAGATCTTAAAATGGAGCAGGTGATCTTTAACACATCTGCCCCCGCTCAGGAACGAATCAGTTGGAGATAAATTGGATATTCTAATCTTTCCGCAGGATATAAAACTGGTAGGAATAACAATCACCGTATTTCCGGTGCATTTCCATTTCTGTTTTCAGGGTTTTCAGTTCTTCAGATGCTATCTTACTGTCTTTAAAAAGTTTTTCCAACTCACTGAAAGAGGATTCTATCGGGCTATAATAATCTTCCCACCAGGCTTCGCGCTCTAGAGTGAAATTCTCTACTGTTTCGAATCCCTCCTGCACGGCAGCATCGATATTACCCTGGATATCTTTTATTGCCGGATAATACTTCATCCAGAACTGTTCAATTTCATCTGGGATATCATCTTTTAACCACGTAACCTCGCTTACCACAAGGAATCCTCCCGGCTTGAGAAACGAGCGCCATTTCTGGAGGCCTTCGCTGAAGCCCATTATATAGATTGCCCCTTCCGACCATATCATGTCAATAGAACCAGGTTTAACCGAGGGATCGAACATCGACATGGCGACCGGTTTGATTTCAGCAGCTTCAGGATTTTCCGCCGACCAGTTTCTTAGTTTCTGCAGGAATCCTGGATACACATCGGTGCCGATAATCCTCGCTCCCGGTAAAAGCGAAGCAAGGTCGGTAGTCTGTTTCCCCGTCCCGCAGCCGATATCGAGCACAACCGGGTTTTTCAGCAAAGGCTTCGCCGCTTCCAGGGCGCGTTTTGTGGCAGAGAAACTTCCCGGGCCCTGCCTCGGTAATTCTTCAAAAAGCCTGAATAAATCTTCCATCTATATTCCAACAGGTTTTTTCATCTGTATGCATTCAATACCAGCCTCATCCAGGAGGTCTTTCGAGAGCTGGTCGGGGTACCCCTCAACGTAATAAACCTTCTGCAGACCGACATTAATTATCATCTTCGCGCAGTATGAACATGGAAATGTCGTGACGTATATATCCGCCCCCTCTACAGCTATCCCGTAGCGCGCCGCCTGCACGAATGCATTCATCTCCGCGCATATTGCCCGGCTGAGTTCCCGCCGCTCCCCGGATGGAATCCCAAGTTGCTCCCGTAAGCATCCACGCTCGGAGCAGTGCGTGATCCCGCTCGGGGGGCCGTTGTACCCTGTACAGAGTATCCGCCTTCCCTTTACGATCACGGCGCCGACCTCCCTGCGCAGACAATTGCTCCGTGTGGCTACGCGGAAGGCGATATCCATGAAGTATTCATCCCACGAGGGGCGTTCTTTTTCTGCCATTGTATATATCTCCAATACTGGGACTAATAATATACTATATTCATGTACTGTGATAGACCGATTTTAGCCTGGAATCGAATCCAATTAAAAAAGGTTTATAATTTATATTTTATCGGGACACAGACTAAAGCCTGATTATCAGCGAACCAATCGCTTTGAGAGATGAAAAATCGGACTGCCCGGCTGAGAGATAATTCTCCTGATATTTTCCTGTTACGTTTACGACTGCAAAATCGATGACGAAGGCGTTCCAGACAATGCCTATACCGCCGGTTAGCCCCTGGTAAACCGGGATCCTTTCATTCGCATCTGAAAAATACTGACTATCGAAATAAACTCCGCCTCTGAAAGCTAGAAGGATATCATCCAGCACAAAGACATACTCCGCTCCGAAACGGAGCTGGTTGCTGTTATGCTGTTTCTCACTGTCTGCCTCAGCATCAGGGTTATAATCCAGCGAGGTCCTCGGGAAAAAAGTTGTCTCGTCACCATAGACCGCCTTCCCGTTCAGCCAGTTGGTGCTAGTTATATCGGCGGCAAGTGTGAGGTTCTCTATCGGTCTGTAAGCGAGCCCGAAGCCGATTACATATGGATATGTGATCTCGCCTAGTTTATTCCCTTCTTCGTCCTCGTCATCAAATGTGAATTCAGTTTTGAAGACGGCGCCAAAGTTCAGGTTTTCTAAAACATGAACCAGCGCGCCGAAATTGAAACTGGTTCCGGTAAAATCTCCTTCTTCCTGTACAAAGGACATTCCGAACCCGGGGAAGCTTTCGTTGGTTTCCAGGTTCACAACATTGAACACGTAAGAATCCATACGGCTGCCTTCATAACCACCAGTCCATAAGTTCACAGTCATACCTATATCCAGCCATGATGCAAGGCGGATTCCCAAACCTATTGAATGAGCGTTCAATCCGCCACTGTATTCTTCCACAACCCTCAATTGCCCGTACCTGAAAAACTGTGTCCCGTTATTCGTGTAATTCTCCTCAAAATAATAAGGTGATATATCGGAATTGAGATTCAGGTTTATCAAGTTCTGATAACTGTACTGAAGTACTATTTTGAAATCGCTATCGGCAAACGGGCGTATCGGCACTGTTATGCCGAAGAAATCGAAATTACCGGAATCGCCAAACTGGTAAAAAGTCCCGGTGCGGAAATCCCCGAGCGGCACAGCAGCCTCGATGCGCTCGAAATCATAATAAGAACCGACAGCTGATATCTCGATATTTTCGATCTGCCCGAGCCCTCCGGGGTTCCAGGTTATCGCCGTGGCATCATCAGCAACAGCGATAAAAGCGCCGCCCATCCCCATCGCCCTAGCGCCGGAGCCGACTGCAGCGCTGAACTGGGACTCGACCAGTGTTTGTGAATACACAGTCAAAGATGACACCATTAGAAATATAAAGAAAATAGTAGAAGTCTTTTTCATGATAGGTTTCCTCTCTCTTAATAATATTATGCCGAATCATACACTGATTAGCAATAGGGTCGTATATATGTAACTATTAACGATTCCTATAATAATACAATGGATATTACTCCGCGGTATTTTTTAGAAAAAAATTTTACGCCATACAACCATTTATGATTAAAAACACTCTATACTTATAGGAAACATTTAGAGGAGTTATTATGGACGGAATTTTTAAAAAATACCTGTTTTCATTACTGGTAGTATCTATCGCCCTGTTTATCTGTGTGGATCTGAATGCAGCAGAAAAGACATTCAAACTCGATTCATTCGATAGAGTAGGACTCAGCCACGGCGTAAAATATGAAATAAAATATAGCGAAAAGCATTATGTTGAAGTCACGATTAATGATAAATACATCGACAACATTGAAGTCATACAAAAAGGCTCATTTGTAGAAATCGGGCTGGAAGACGGCCATCATTACCGCAATACTGATTTTAGCGTAGTCGTATATACAGATAATCTCACAAAAATCAGCACCAGTGGAGGAGCAGCAGGTTCAATAAGTGGATTTGATAAATTATCGGAACTCGCCATCCATACATCGGGCGGAAGCCATATGGAATTCGAGGATTCTGCCAATTTAAAAGGCGCGCTTGAGGTGCACACTTCCGGCGGAAGCGTACTGAAACTGAAAAAACTGACTGCTGACGGCATTGATGCTTCGATGAGTGGCGGCAGCGTAGTTTATATCACCCTCAATGACGGTTCGAAAGTAGACGCCCATCTTTCTGGCGGTTCCAGGATATATACTGAAGGAAAGAACCTCGATCTTAATGTCAAAACAAGTGGCGGTTCAAGAGTTATAAATAATTAACTATCAGCACCTTGTCCAGATAAGCCGGTGGATCTCCCTTTCCACCGGTTTCTTTTTTCTCTAAAATTACTTCCCGTTTTTAATCTGCCCGCGTGTAATGGACTGTGCCTTGCCGGTGGATGGATCGACATCGATTATCACGTAAGATATCCGTAAATCTTCCTCCGCAGGGGCAAATTTTGACGGCGTCATACTGAGAAATCTCGAGATTATCGGCTCCTTATGAACTCCGATTACGGAGTCATGCCCGCCGGTCATACCGACATCCGTGATATATGCAGTTCCTCCCGGCAGGATACACTCATCAGCAGTCTGCACGTGGGTATGAGTTCCGACCATGGCGCTTACCCTGCCATCAACATAATAACCGAATGCGATTTTCTCGGAGGTCGCTTCAGCATGAAAGTCGAGAAGGATAATACTCGTTTTCGACCTTACATCATCAATGATTTCATCGAAGATCAGGAAAGGATTATCGAGCGGCTCCATGAAGACCCTGCCCGATAGATTCATAATCCCTATACGGTAATCTTCGGTCTCGGTAACCGTCCATCCGTGCCCGGGGACGGAGCGGGGGTAATTTGCCGGCCGGATGAGCCTGGGCTCATCATCGATAAACTGGAGCACTTCTTTCCTGTCCCAGATATGGTTACCCGAAGTACAGAAATCTACCCCCGAATGAAAGAGTTCATCCAGGGTTTTACGCGTGACGCCGAATCCACTCGCAAGGTTTTCGGCATTAGCAATTGTAAAATCTATATGTTCTTTATTTTTAAACTCTGTGAGGCGGGATTTTACTATACTACGCCCCGGCCTGCCAATAATATCTCCGATAAACAGTATTCGCACTGTTGATTCCTTCTATTATTTCGATTGCAGTGAGTGGCCTAGCGCGCAAAATCTACGGCGCGTGTCTCACGGATAACTGTAACCTTAATTTCGCCCGGGTATTCCAGTTCGCTCTCGATCCTCTTGGAGATATCCCTTGCCAGCCAGTTGCAGGAATCGTCATCAACCCTGTCAGATTCAACGATGATCCTGATTTCGCGGCCCGCCTGGATTGCGTAAGATTTATTTACACCCTGGTATGAATCAGCGATGGACTCAAGTTTTTCCAATCTCTTGATGTAGGTCTCCAAGATTTCACGGCGCGCGCCCGGCCTTGCCGCTGAAAGCGTATCAGCAGATTGCACAAGGACTGCTTCCAGAGTCTTCGGCTCTACATCAAAATGATGGGATTCAATACAGTGAATCGTATCATCTTTTTCACCGTATTTCCTGGCAACGTCAATACCAAGCTGAACATGCGTACCGCCGTTATCTTTATCGACTGCTTTACCAATATCATGAAGCAGACCGCCCCTGCGGGCAACCTGTACGTTCCCGCCAAGTTCACCGGCGATTATCCCGGCTATCCTCGCAACCTCAGTGGAATGGGCAAGAACATTCTGGCCATAACTGCTGCGGTAGCGTAGTTTGCCCACCAGGAAAAGCAATTCCGGGTGGATATTATTAAGGCCCAGTTCAAGAGCGACACCTTCGCCAAGTTCGCGCAGTTTGTCGTCAAGCTCTTTACGGACTTTTTCTACAATTTCTTCAATCCTCGCAGGGTGGATCCTGCCATCCGCGATGAGGCGCTCGATAGAGGTTTTCGCTATCTCTCTTCGCATAGGATCAAAACTTGAAAGCAGTATCGCCTCGGGTGTATCGTCGATTATCAGGTCGACTCCGGTAGCCATTTCCAGCGAGCGGATATTCCGCCCTTCTCTTCCGATAATCCTTCCCTTCATATCATCGTTGGGAAGGTTGACGACCGAAACCGTGCTCTCCTGGACGTAATCAGAAGCAGATTTCTGCACAGCCAGGCTGATTATCTTATGGGCTTTCATCTGCCCTTTTTTAATTGCATCATCTTCAATCGATTTAATAGATTTTGCAGCATCCGCTCGGGCTTCATCTTCCATCAGCTTAACAAGCGATTGCTTCGCTTCTTCGGAGCTCATTCCGCTGATTTTCTCAAGCTGCGTCTTGACCTCTTCCTGCATTTCATCAAGATGTTTCCGGTCTTTTTCTACCCGGCGTTCAACGTTCTGAATATCCCTGCGGAGGTTATGCAGCTCCCTCTCGCGGTTCCTCAGTTCCATCTTCTCACGGTTGAAGGACTCCTTCTGGGCCATTATCTCCCGCTCAACTTTTCGGAGTTCAGACTGTCTGTTTTTTGTGGATTCTTCGAATTCTGAACGAGCCTTGATAACCGCTTCCTGGGCATCAAGTTTCGACTGCCGAGCCATTGCTTCGGCTTCATTCTTTGCATTATCTATTATCTGCTCAGCCGCGCGTTTCGCTTCGAGCTTTGCTTTCGTTCTTCCTGCTTTATTCAATATATAATATATACTCAACCCGGCAACCAGTACTACCGCAGTCACAATCACATTTACAATAACACCGCTCATTTTAGAGTACTCCTTTCTAGATAACATCAAGCAAGAGCGTTAAAGGCGGAAGGTATTTTCTGAAAAATTAAACCCCGGCAAATCGTGTGAACCGTTTTGTTAAACCTGTTCTGCACAGGTGGGTGCCCGCAAAGAGTAATCTGATTTCCCCCCGAAAGGGCTTACCATCCCCCCCTTGATTGAGGCTCCCTATTTGTTTCTGTTGGCAAAACAAATTCAATTCATCACCTATTTGCCAGGGTAATCTATACTTTAAGAGCTAGTCTTTAAAATCTCTTCCAGGCTATCCTGGTATTTTTCAACCCGTTCCCGGGCTTCATCTTCTACCCTTCGATAACTGTTTTTCAATTGAAAATACTCATCCGCAATATTCAAAGAAGCTAATATTGCCACTTTAAGAGTATCAACCGTGGCAGTGGCCTCCACGATTTCTCTCATTTTAGCATCAACATAGTCGGCTAATTTCCGGATCTGTTTTTCATCGGCGTCACCACGTATTTTGTACGTTTGACCGAATATCTCGACATCAATTGAATCTTTCTGATTAGCCATTATTCCATATTCCTTCTTAATTCGGCTATTTCATCTAATATAGCACGAATTTTTTCAGAAACAAATTCCCTTTCACTACGGTATCTACGAATTTTATCAGATAATTGCAGGTTTTTCTTTGCCAACTTGGAACCTTCGCCTTTTCCCTGACGCTCCAGATTATCCTCGAATGTTTCGAGTTGTGTCCGCAATTCGGCGTTTTCATCCTCAAGCTTATGGACGTATTGTTTAACTTTTAATATGCGCTCTTCCATCGAACGCAATGCTGAATTTAAATCAGGTTCCATCTTCCTACCCTGTCAGCTGGCCTGCAATTCTACAGAAAACTCCTTTTTCAACTTGTCTACAATCGTATCCACTAATTCATTAATTTCCGATCCTGTAAAATTCTTCTCGGAATCCAGGAATTCAAGCCTAAGCGCTATGCTCTTTTTCCCTTCCGGAATTTTTTTACCCTTAAACAAATCGAAAATTTTGATTACCCTTAATGGTAATATATTAAGGCTTTTAACCGCGGAAATCAAATCTTCATATAGAATATTTTCATCCATTATCAAGGCAATATCCCTGTAAACTGACTGGAATCTTGAAATCGATTGAAAATTAAAAGCATCCGGCCCAATCCCGGCAAGTGTCGTCAGCTCGATCTCCGCTGCAAATACAGGGAATTCGATATCAAAAGCTGAAGCCGCCTCAGAAGATATTTTACCGAGATGGCCAACAGTTTTATTCCCAGCTTTAATCTCTGCGCTTATACCTTCTTCATAAAAAGATTTCTGCGCAGCGACAATCTTAAAATCTTTTCTATTTCTGAGCACCGGCATATTCTGTACAATGCCGCTTAATGAATAAAAATCAAATTTTCTCGGCTTATCGCTCCAATGAAGTTTGTTCTGATTTCCACTGAGAACTATACCCAGCATCATTTTCTCATCCGGGAGCTCTTGACCTTGAACCTTTTTAAAACGTACTCCAGTTTCAAACAATCCTATATCGGTCATTCCGTAATTGTAGTTCAGCGCTGCCGTTTTCAGCATCGATGGCAGAAGTGAACCCCTTAAGTAATCCATCTCTTCCGCTATGGGATTCAGGACTTTTACTGATTCAGATTCCGCTATCCCAAATAGTATATTCTGGGCCACTGAACAAAAAGAGAAATTTGTCAGCTGCTGTAAACCTGCAGTAACCATATAATCCTGTGTTTTTGTCTCAATCTTCCTTCCAGGAGAGAGATCTTTTGCGCCCTGTTCGAATGCCGGCAAAGCAGGAGTAATATTATTGTAACCATAAAAACGTGCGATTTCCTCAACGAGGTCCACTTCCTTCTCCAGATCGTTTCTGAATGTAGGAACCTGAACCTTCCATCGATACTGCCCAGCGCCGGTAACAGTACCACCGAGGGATTCAAGAATCTCAGATATTTTCTCATCCGGGATTTCTATCCCGATAAGTTTTCTTGCCCTCTCAGGCCTGAAAGATATGATTTTTTCATCATGTTTATTAGGATAGATATCGATCATTTCTTTCAGGATTCTACCGCCTGCGATTTCGGAAATCAGATTGCAGCATCTCTCAAGTGCAAAAACAGAAGCGTTTATATCCAGGGTACGCTCCATCCTGTAACTGGCATCAGTACTAAGACCCAGTTTTTTCGAAGTCCTTCTGATGTTCACAGGATTGAACCACGCCCCTTCAACAGCTATCTTTTTTGTGCTATTGCTGAGTTCAGTATTCTCTCCACCCATTACACCGCCAAGTCCAACACCTTTTTCCCCATCTGCAATGACAATGTCTTCAGTATCCAGTTTTCTTTCAATGCTATCCAGTGTTGTAACTTTTTCTCCTTTTTTCGCAGCCCTCCCGATGAGCTTTTTGCCTGCAAGGAGATCAAGGTCATATCCGTGCAATGGCTGCCCCGTCTCAAACATCACATAATTGGTAATATCTACAATATTGCATACAGATCTCAACCCGATAGATTCCAGTCTTTTCTTCATCCAATCCGGTGTCGGGCCTATCTTTGCATCAAGAATAACCTTAGCGGCGAACCTGTGCACCATCTCAGGATTATCTATTTCTACTGTAAGATAATCTGAGCTTTTCTCTTTATCTTCCTTAAAAGATGTGTCCGGGATTTTAATTTCCTTACCCAGCATCACTGCGATATCCCTAGCAAGGCCTATGTGGCTACTACAATCGCCTCTATTTGGCGTCATATCAATATCAAGAATATCAAACCCATTCTCGTGTTTAAGTTCATCAACTTCATGGCCTATCATTGTAAGCCTGGCCGCCAATTCCTCAGAGGAGATATCTATATCAACGTAATCTTTTAACCAGTCTATATTAAACAGCATCTAGCACACTCCTCTGAATTGTTCCAGGTAGCGGAGGTTATTCTCATAGTGGAGTCTTGTATCATCAATGCCGAATTTCAGCATAGCGATCCGGTCTATTCCCATCCCGAATGCAAAACCTGTATAAATCTCGCTGTCATACCCGACGTTCTCAAGAACATTTACATGTACCATGCCGGCTCCCATGATTTCCAACCAGCCGGTTTGTTTACAGACGCGACATCCTTTACCGCCGCATTTTACACAACGGATGTCAACCTCTGCCCCGGGTTCAACAAACGGGAAGTAACTGGGTCTGAACCTGGTTACGGTATCCGGGGAAAAGAGCTCCCGGCAGAAATGATCTATAGTCCCTTTAAGATCCGCAAAAGAGACTCCAGCATCAACCATCAATCCCTCTACCTGGTAAAAGTTCGGAGTATGGGTGATATCCCAATCACAACGGAAAGTCCTTCCGGGACAGATTATCCTAACCGGCGGTTTGGTTTTCTCCATAGTTCGGATCTGCACCGGTGAGGTATGAGTTCTTAATACAAGGTCATTTTCCAGGAAGAATGTATCCTGCATATCTCTTGCTGGATGGTGCTTTGGAAAATTTAAAGCCTCGAAGTTATGCCAATCGGTTTCGGCCTCCGGTCCTTCAACGATTGTATAACCCAGCCTCTGGAAAATACCTTCAATCATTCTCCGGGTGAGTTCAAGCGGATGGTACCCGCCACGTACCGGCGGAATACCAGGAAGCGTGACATCGAAGAAATCAGCCGATTTCTTCTGCGCTCCACCTAACCCTTGTTCGGCTTCATCAATTTTCGAGGTGATATAACCTTTCAGTTTATTCGCCTCAGAGCCATATTGCGATTTCTGTTCAGGAGGTACTTCCCTGATCTTCTGCATCACGTCGTTCATCATACCGGACTTACGCCCGAGATATTTAATCCGTAATGATTCTAAAGCGGCGCCATCTTTAACTGCCGCTAGTTCCTTCTCGAATGTTTCTTTAATCTTTACTAAATTACTCAACATCTTTATCAGGCCCTTGAAATATTTAAGTTTCTGATAATATGTTAGAGACCGTTTAAAATCAAGTAATTAATAAGGACTGGAAAACCTGATGAAAAGCACGATGCATAAGAATTTAGCATGATAGTACATAATTTTAACAATTGAGAATAAACAGCAGGAAGAAATGAACCTTCTTGACAAAAAAGGGAAATAAATTATCATAATTTAGATAATTTCCACGGTTAAAATTCCAAGGAGGGAAAAATGACAATATTTGGTTTAGATTTTAAAACTGAGAAGTTCTTACTGACTTCTGGCTTTCTATCAGCTCTGGCATTTGTATGTATGTTTTTTATAATGATATTCATGGGTTTCTCCGGATGGCAGGTTCTCTGGCTTCTTTTAACAGTCGGCGGAGTTGGAGTGGTATACCTATTCAGCACAAACACTCTAACAAAATACCTTGCGGGACTTGGATTCCTGGTTATAACACTAGGCGGTTCTTTCATTCATCTTCTGCTCGACTCCTTTGGCTTCCATTTTTTAATGGTTATTTTCCTCTTTATCACAATAGTTGGCCTTTTCGGGTATTTTAATATTGAGCAGGATCCAACCATTAAAAATATAACTGCTGGAGCAGCTGGTTTATATGTTCTATGCCATTTATTACCATTAGCACCAGGAACGGCTTTACCCTTAGCTGAAATCTTCAAGATGCCTTTCCTGCTTCTACTGGCTAATTTAGCGCTGTTTATCTGCGCAGCTGGTGTTGCAGCGTTTATTGGGCTTGATCTTTTAAAAGCTCAGCTTCCGGTTGAACTTGATTTCGTCCTGAAACTTGCACTCTATATCATGGTTGGTGCCCTCGTCCTTCAGTTTTTAGCAGGTGTCTTCACTTCACATACACTTAAATCGTTCATGTTCGTGTTATTCTATACGATCTTCACATGGTCGATCGGTATAATTGCTGGCCTTTCATTCTATGTTATGAAAGAAGCGCAGGAAGCTAAAACACTACCCGTAAACTTTAAACTTTAATGAACTTTATTTCGGAAGATGGTAAAAGACATTACACATGACCTCGCCGTTTTACCTGAGGGGAAAAGCCTTGAGCTGACAATACTCAGAAAAATCGGCGAGGTTCTTTCTTCCGAAATGGACATCGAACAGGTCCTCTCCCGCATTATTGATGCTTGCAGGGAACTAGTATCCGCAGAAGGGTGGTCTATCCTTCTCAAAGATAAAAAACGCGATGAACTGGTATTCACGCGAATTCACGGTAAAAAGAAAGCCGAACTTGCCAATATGAAAATCAAGGTCGGCCAGGGTATTGCCGGGAAAGTCGCAGAAAGCGGAGAGCCAAAAATAGTTAATGATGTTACTACCGATGCAGATTTTTACCCGGGAATTGACCAGAGCATTGGTTTTGAAACTCGTTCTATTTTATGTATTCCCCTGATTTCCAGGGGAAAGGTGCTCGGTGTTATAGAAATCATCAACAAGCCAAAAGGAAAGAAATTTTCCGAGACTGACCTTAAGAAAGTCCAAATTTTCACCAATTTCGCATCCATTGCGCTCGAAAATGCTCAATTATACGAACAGGCTTTGGTTTCAGCTATCACCGACGACCTTACAGGACTATACAATAACCGGTTTATCAACCACAAACTTTCAGTCGAATTGCAAATCGCCAAAAAGAAAAAACAATCGCTTGGGTTTATATTTATCGACCTGGATCACTTTAAATATGTGAATGACAATTACGGACATATCGCCGGTTCTGGATTGCTTAAAGCTGTTGCGGATTTTATTCGTGACAGAGTTGGCAAACAGACCGATATGATTGCTCGTTATGGGGGAGACGAGTTCCTGATAGTCGTTCCAAAACTGAATGCGGAAAAGACATATAAACTCGCGGAACAGCTCAGGAAAAACCTTGCTGATGAATTACTTATTATTGATGATGACATACAAACCAGGATTACAGCCAGTTTCGGCATAGCGGCATATCCAGAGCAAGCAGAATCCCTAGAAGAACTTATCGGCATGGCTGACAAAGCCATGTATGAAGTCAAAGAAAGAAATAGAAACGGTGTAAAAATCTTTTCTAAAGATCTTCAATAACTCAGGGTAGACAAAATATGTACAGTATTGAAACTAAATCTAATGAGAATTACCTTATCTTAACATTGAAAGGCTACATCCCGCATAATAGTTTCTTTCAGCTTTCAGACGAATTACTACAGAAAGCTGCAACGCTTAGGCCAGGTTTTGGAGTAATCACAGATATGAGAGAATGGGAAAAATGTGATCCCGAAACTGTAGTTGAGTTTTCAGTCCTGATGAAAAAAACAGTAGAACTAGGCATGAAATCCGTTGTCAGGGTTATTCAAAGCGCCTCTCAGGAGGTACTTGCCCCATTTCAAAAAGCAAACATACAGGCAGGATATTTTACAAGGTATTTTATGAAGCTGGAGGATGCTGAAAAATACCTTCTGAACACTCTGAATTCATAATAATTGGAGAAATCAGCAGGGTTTGAGAATAATTGCCGGAAAATATAAAGGCAGGAGAATATTCCTCCCTGCAAAACCAGGGTTCAGGCCTACCTCCGACCGAGCGCGTGAAACATTGTTCAATATTCTATCAAGTACGATAGAAGGAGCAGTTTTTGCCGATTGTTTTGCGGGTAGCGGCTCTGTCGGAATCGAAGCAATAAGTAGAGGCGCTTCCGAGGTACTTGCTGTAGAAAATAATCCGGCTAATATAAAACTAATCAAACACAATTTCGAACAAATCGGCTGCCTGGATAATCTAACCCTCTATAAAAGTGATTTTGTTAGAATTTTTCAGAAAATTGTATCTGACAAACAGGATATTGATATAATCTTCTGCGATCCTCCATACTACCAGGGGCATTATGAAAGTATCTCCCGATTGTTGGATAAATCTAATGAATTCATCAAAGCTGTCGTGATTATTGAGCATCCTACACGGTCGCCGGTCCCACTTCCTGATTCCTTTAAATTGGAAAGGGTGTCCAAGATTGGTGACACATCTTTTTCATTTCTTAAAAAGAAGTGACAATCCAGTTTACACTACAGAAAATAGCCTACGAAATTGTACTGTTTCCTCTAATTCCGACCTGTTAATGTTCAAAATGATGGACATAAATTAATTATTTGGAAGGAGAAAAGTCATAATTTGCGTATTTCTATATATAAAGTTAAAATATCGTTGGCATAGCAATTGCTATATGAGGAGTAGAAGATTAGGAGAAAGAGATGAAAAAATTATTTATTACAGCAGTCCTGATATTAGCACTATCAACTGTTGGTGTATATGCAAAACAGTATAATTACAACAGTAGTGATAATGAATTGGAGATATCTTTTAAATTTGGATATTTCATGCCAAACGGTGATAGTGAACTCTGGGACTATAACAGGGAAATATTTGATTTTTCTGAGGAAGATCTGAACAGCTTCGTAGGAACAATCGGTTTTAATTTTCACCTGAACAACTTCAT
>JAFGBY010000052.1 GCA_016932915.1 Acidobacteriota bacterium
ACCTGCATTCCTTTTGTCTCATCATACCTGTAATCAGCCAGCATTGGATTTTGCGACATATAAATATCCAGAAAAGACTTGTACTCATCCAGCATCTGAGCCTTCGCTTCCAGCTGCTTCATGTCGTATTTCTTTTCCATCGCCATGTACTCCTCGCTCAATTCGACAAATACAACCCACTGCTTGACCATATCCAGCTGTTTCTGCATCTGCTCCGGGGAGTTCTTAAACGCCTGCCGTATCATACCTTCAGAGTAGCTTTGCATGATCTTATTATCAAATCCAACTATATCTAGGTTGTTAACCAGTACCTTGCACCGGTAATCCTTGTACACCATTTCGACCTTATACGGCGGCTTGACCAGGTGGCCGTAATAAAGCAGCGCCCCAGTGTTTATCCCTTCCGCGGGTATGATTGGATTTATTTTAACCTTGTAGACTTCTTCATCCCCTGGTAGATACCAGTTCTCGCCCGGCTGGAGTTGTTCATCCTTTTCCTGTTGTTTTTCAGTCGATGTTTTTTCGGGTTTGTCTTCGGCGGCTGCCGTAATGCTGAATGCCATGAAGCAGATAATTAACAATAATATAAACAGATTAAAAGAACGGTATTTCATATTTACTCCCGTAAAATAGATTATTATTTGTCCCTTACTTTTATTATGCTCAATTCACTCTAACCAAAATGTAATAAATACCATTAATCGTGATTATCTCACTTAATGGTCGACCTGGCTACTTATTAAATGTACCCTTTAGAGAAATAATAAGAGGATTTCCACTTACGCCCGGAGCTACAGCGGACAAACTCGGCTTTTACGGGGATGGTAGATATAATTAAATGGGGCGCGATAAAATATCACGCCCCGCAAAAGGTGGGAGCCGGTCACATCCGGCGATTAAAAAATCTTTACAGATTGCTTCGCTACCTCTCGATTTAACTAGGGACGGACCGCTCGCAATGACGTTACTATCTTCGTTTATCGGTTATACCGAAGATAAATCATAACACAGTGAAAATTCATGCAATGCAATTTCTATTCTTTCTCGTCCGCGCCGATGTCGTATGCGCCGCCCTGGGGGCGTGCGTCGCCCTCGTAATCAGTAGTCAGGTTTGTATTTGTCCCGGCATTGATCGCGGGTGAACCGGTTATAAGATGCGGATTACCGGCTGCGATATTTACAATCAGTTCAGCGGCGGCACGTACCATGCTGTGCGCATCGTATCCCAGGCCCTGCCAGGCACCCAGGCTGTAGCTCGAGCCGTCTTCATTCTCTACAACATCTCCGCCCGACGAACAGTAAAAAATATTATAATCGGATACCAATCCGTCTCTGGAATCGTTATCGTATTCTAGCGCGCCGCGCCTACCGCCAAGGAGTATGTTATTATAAACCTGCGCCGCGGTTGTCCCGTTCTTCAACGAGACCGCCCACCTGCCCTCTCCAGCGCGGAAAAAGATAGTGTTATTCAGTATCTTCAGGTTCTTCGATCCATATTGTGTCCCCTGGTCGTCATCCCACGCGGCGATCCCGCCGGCAAGGTTATTGTAGAGGACATTATTTGATATTGTCGTATTGCGTACCGAGGCAAGGTTTATCGCCGCGCCGCCGTCGCTGCCGTTGTTGTAACAGATATTGGAATCTATAACACAGTTCGAGCTCACACCGTCTCCCCCCATACTCGGATCTGCGTTTATCTGTATTCCAGCCCCTGCATTGTTATAGCAGGAGTTACCCCGGATTACCGCGGTATCAGATGAATTGCTGATATAGATTCCGTGCTCTTCCTTCGAGCCGCTGCAGATGGACCCGGTAATCGTGGTAGAATTGGAAAAATCAGTGAAGATTCCCCATTTTTGGTTATCGGTGAACTGGCAATTTGTAATCGTGATATTATCCGCATAACTGAGCCTGAGCCCGCTGCGTGTCGCGTTTCTTACCTTCAGCCCGCTGAAAGTAATATATGCCGCGCTCTCAGCAAAGATACAGTCCCTGTCCGCGCTCTGGCAAGCGAGGATAACTTCAGTAGAGGCGGTCTCCGCTTTGAATGTTATCGGTTTTGCAGCTGTTCCGACTTTATCTATGTAAATACCGCCGTTATAGGTCCCGGCTTTTATCATCACTGTATCACCTGCGGTAATGGAATCCGCAGCGTGCTGAAGAGTTTTCCATGGGCTTTGCGCCGACCCTGAATTTGAATCATTCCCGGTGGTCGCAACATAATATACATTCCCTGTGGGGACTACCCCCGATACGGTAATCGTGACGCTATCCTGATCCTCCCCGCCTTTGCCGTCAGTCACTGTGAGTACGGCATTGTATGTACCCGCTGTATTGTATGTGTGTGCAGGCGACACCTCGGAGGAACTGCTCCCATCTCCGAAATCCCAACTGTAAGACAGAGTATCACCATCGGGATCACTGGAGCCGCTGCCATCAAAAGTGACATTCAGAGGAGCCTGGCCTGTCAGGGGATTGGCTGAAGCCGACGCATTCGGATCCCTGTTTTCATCTGAACAGTTAACCAGGAAAAAAACCAGTATAACAAAAACAAATATTCCTATATATTTTTTCATAATATGAACCTTTCTGGGATGATTGTAAAACAACTATCAAAAAGCTCAAAATGAAAAAACCGGAATAATCTCATTTACTTTACTTCTTGATTACAATGGGATTGGATGTTATCTTTATTTATGACGACCTGATTATCAAGATTCAAATCTAGGAGGGATTTATGAGAAAATTTGGATTTGCAGTAATGCTGTTTTCAGCATTGCTCATAGGCAGCATGGTTTTTGCCCAGGTGGACGAAGAGTTATTCCAAGGCTATCAATTTAACTTCTTTCCTCCCGGCGCAAGAGCAATGGCAATGGGCGGGGCTTTTATTGGTTTAGCTGATGACGCAACCGCGGCATACAGCAACCCTGCTGGTATGGTTATTTTATCAAAACCGGAGATTTCCGGTGAGATTAAATTCATGGATTACACCACACTTAGAGCTTCGGAATCACTGGTTTATTATACCGGCGAGCTCACAGAATTCGGTGAATCTGTATTCTCTCCATCATTTGCTTCATTCGTATACCCTATGGGCAACATCAGCGTTGGTGTATCGATGAGCAACTTCATCAATTATAAGGAGAATGTAACCTGGGAAGCCAGGCTGGTTCCCGGCGCTGATTGGTATTTCTACGGCGGCACGGGTTCTATGGAGATTCAAGGATACAACTTCTCAGCATCAGTCGCAGCTCGCCTTTCAGATCAATTCTCGATCGGCGCGACGGTTAACTATGTGATGTTCGATATGTACACTGATACACAGCTTGTGAATATCTTAGGAACACCACAGAACGAAAGTATCATGGATGATAGCGACAGTGGAATCGGCTTTACAGTTGGTATCCTTTTCAGCCCGAATGAAATGATATCAATTGGCGCTGTTTATTCATACCTTCCAAAAGTAACTCTCACCCAGGATCTATGGAGTGGAACAGCAGAAACAGGTGTAATGCAGACTCCTATCGATGTTCCTATCAACCTGCCTGACAGGTTCGGCGCCGGTATCGCTTTCAGGCCTACCGACAGATTGGTAATCCTTGCCGATGTCATTATGACTCAATATTCACAGATTACAGAACACGTTACAGCAAAATTCAACACATTCCAGGATGCCTGGATTGCGCGTGGCGAAGATGTTTCCGATTATATCCAAACGGATGATACAACCGAAATCCACGCAGGTATCGAATATGCCGTAGTGACCGGAGAAACTCCTGTCTTTGTAAGAGGCGGTGTATTCACAAACCCGAACCACCGTCCGTATTACTCTGGTCAGTGGCTGGAAGATGCATACTACTGGAACCTGACAGAGTATTCCACCCAGATATCTGATACAGAAGTCGGTATAACCTTCGGCCTCGGCGCGGTATTCGGACAGATTCAGATCGACGGCGCATATCTCATCTCGGATTCCGTTAACCAGGGTACAGTCTCAGTTGTTATTCACCTGGACTAATTTGAGGGAATTTGCACGATTTATGAATTGTTAAAGATTGAGATATAACAGATAATTATTGCCGGGTTTACTTCTACCAAATTATTTGAGGTGACCCGGCATTTTTATATCTGAGATAGACGGAATTTATTTAATCATCCCTTTAAAAATCCTGATAGACTCCTCGGCAACCGATTTCCAGGAAAACTTGTCACTTACAATCTTGAATGATTGTTCTCCCATATCTTGCAGTTTTTTATTGTTGAATCCTGCAAGTTCGATAATCGCATCACCCAATTCGTCAGGAGAATCAGGATCACAGAGTATACCATTGGTATATTGGTCAACCTTATCCGGCAGCCCACCTATCCGGTTTGCAATTACCGGGCATTTATGCACCATCGCCTCCAGTGTCGCGATTGAGCTACCTTCATATAGAGAAGGCAGGATAAAAATATCGGATAGATCAAGTAGAGTATGTAATTCATCATCCGCCACGGGCCCGGTCAGATGAACATTCTTCGCCAGATCCAGTTCATCTATCAGATCTTTGAGATAATTATACTTACTCCCCTTCCCGGTTATCAGAAGAATCCAGTCGTGCTTAATCTCAGTCTTGATACGATGAAATTGAACAAGTAAGTTATCGAATCCCTTATTCGCTTCCAACCGACCGACAGAATAAAAAAACAGTTTGTTCTTGAGATTGTGCTTCTTTATAAGTGTGGTTTTCTTCTTCTCACTTACTAGTGAAAGCGCTTCTTCAATATCGATTGCATTCGGCAGGAGAATTATTTTACTATCATCCACCCCTAGGTAAGATTTAACTTCCGGGATCATGATTATATCAGTTGCTACTATCTTATCGCTAAATGATGCAGCTTTTCTCATCTTCCGCATGAAGGGTCTGTACATCAACGTTTTGAGAGGATTCCGATTTTTGAACTCCTCCATACCGTGAGGATTAAGGATAACAGGCAATCTTAATCTATTTTTCTTGAATTCACGGTAAACTCCCCATCCTGCAAGGCCATGAGCAAAAACCAGATCGTACTGTTTTTCCAGATGTTTTTTTATTACATCTCTGGCAAACAACCGTGTCAGGTAAGGGTAATTAATTATCCTATCCAGAATAATAAATCCTTTTTTTCTCGGAATCGGAACAAGACGGCCTGAAATAAAATTGCTTTTGATATTCCTTGGAAATTTAACATTATACTTATCCGAATCCACAGTTGCAGGTTCGGTAAAGAGTTCAATATCAGCTCCCTGTTCGCTCAGATGCCTTACCTGGTAATAAAGATGTTTCTCCAGACCGCCGTAATCATGAAAAGGATAGACGGCTCGGGAGATGAGCGCTATCCGCAGTTTATTTTTTTCCTTTTGCAAGGACTTCCTCATATAATTTACCCCAGTGCTTTACAAGCTTATCCTGGTTATATCTGGTACTTCCGACTTGACGGTGATTCTTGGATAAATTTTTAATCCGTTTTTTATCATCCTGTAACTCAATCACTGCTGAAAGAAAGGCATCGCTATTCTTTACAAGGATACCGTTTTCGTTATTTGTTATTATTTCAGGTGTACCTCCTGTCGCCATTGCGACAGCAGGAAGACCAATAGCGGATGATTCAAGCAACACACGGCTGAGAGGTTCGTCCCATACGGAAGGGAAAAGTAACATCCCGGCTCTTTTCATAAGATGAAGGACCTCCCCATTAGGAAGCCAGTTAAAGAAAGCCGCTCTTCTGTCCGAGGCTTGTGCTAAATCAACAAGTTCATTCCTGCCGCTTCCCTCCCCGATAATCACAATCGGAAGTTTAACATCATGTGACTGTATAATTCTTTTTAGAATCTCGCTGCCTTTGTATGGTTCGATCTTACCAATATAAAGCATATATTCAGGTTTTATCTGCATGGCAGGTTTATCAGCAAGGATATTTTTTATATGTCCAAAATCCAACCCATTAGGTATCGTCACACTATTGAGGTTAGGGATTTTTGCATTCACCTTCTTGTTCAGGAAATCGCTTACAAATACAACTCTCGCTGCATTTTGTAAAACCTCCTGCCTGGATTTCATTTCAGCTTTTAATGCCGGTAGTGCAACCTGGGAGAGAGAAGAAAATTTCTTGTTATATTCAGCAAAACATTGTTTCATTCTTTCGCTGTTGCATCCCGGGCACGGTTTCCCATCATAGATCATTGTCGAGTAGAGACATATCGGCCAATAATCACGTACAGTCACTATATAAGGAATCTGATCTTCCTTGAGAACATTATAAGTATATAATCCAGAAAGCAGGTGAGCGGCGTGAACAATATCCGGTTTTTCGTCATTGATGATTTTTTTCAGTTGAGATGTATACCGTGAGCCGCTTCTTTTTTTCTCTAAAATCCTGGATATAAGGTCAGGAGCTTTAGTCCTGTTGATACGTATAACATCAACGCCTTCATAGTTTTCAGTCGTGATCCCTTTCGGGCCGTTATCATAAGTCAGCACCTTGACGCTGTAACCGGCATTCAGTAATCCTTTTGCCAGGAAAAATGTGCTCCATCCGCTTCCCCCACAATCAGGAGGAAAAACGTCACTCGTAAGAAGTATCTTCATTTAAGACCCAGTCTTTTCTTGATTATATCATCCAGATCCCGGCAATGTTTCTGCCAGGAATATTTTTTTTCAACTTTTTGCCTGCCTGATGCACCCATAGTTTTAAGTTCAACAGGCTTCATTTCACAGGCCCTCATAAGCTGTTTTGCAAGTTCCTTGCTGTTGCCCGACCTGTACAGTAAACCTTCTTCACCATCCTCTATAAACTTATCAAGTGGATCAGTTTTTATCGTGATCACGGGTAAGCCCGCTGCCATATATTCGAATATTTTCAAAGGAGACCAGTAAAAACCGAGTTTAAGCTGCCTATGCATAGCAGGATTATAAGGAGCAATCCCAATATCAGCCGCGGCAAGGTAACCGGGAATCTCTTTATAGGGTACTCTCCCCTGCAGGTGAATATAATCCCTCAAATCATTATCATTGATCCATTTTTCGAGAGATTCTCTTTCCGGGCCATCACCGATCATCAGAAAATAAAAATTACCCAGACTGACATTCTCTTTGAGAATTTTAACAGCATTCGCAAGATCCCAAACTCCATGCCATTTCCTGAATGAACCTGTGAATACTACAATCCGTCTTTTTTCTGGAAGCCCGAGCGATTTTCTGAGAGTGAGTTTATCCTCTCCCGGATGAATCTTATCGACAGCAGCTCCCCAGGTAATGCGATGTACCCTGTCTTTTTCTACAAAATAAGGGATTATATCTTCAAGAGGGGTGATGATATCGGATGCGATCCTACACATCGATTCCCTGTATCTTTTCATCGGCCTGAAAACAAGAATTGTATCTATAATTTTTTTCAGGGATCCGGGATGATCAACCACCGGTGAATTGACCTCCAGCATCAAAGGAAGTTTCAGTTCTTTTGCGGTAAACACACCGGCTCCGCCGAAATTGTAATATCTTTCTATTATATAGTCGGGATTTATCTGCTTCGCCAGGGGAAGCGCTATCTTTTTCGCTCTCCAGAGCAGCATACCGGGATGGTACTTCGGCACCAGCCTGTGAAGGCGGACATTCGGCGCAATTTCTTCCAGCTGGGTATAACCTTCAACCTGTCGGCATAAAACATCCACATGGTACCCCAATTTTCCAAGGCCTTTCGCCACTTCTTCAACGTGCACACTGCCGCCGACACTGCCGGGAATTTCTTCCGCCGGAGCGACATATAATATCTTTATAGCTTGCCCTTCGTCTCTGTTCATAATTTTATAAGCAGCCGTTATAGTATGGCAGGGTTGATTTCAAGTCAAACAAGAGTTTTTAGGTCTAAAAAATGCCCAATTTTGAATATTGCACAAGGTAATTTGACAATAATAAATAAAGGTTC
>JAFGBY010000053.1 GCA_016932915.1 Acidobacteriota bacterium
ATAAAATACATTTCATATCTTACTTTTTAAATGTCATCGATATTTCCAACGCAAGAAGGGGTCGCAAGAAGGGGTCGAGTCTTGTATTTTGAATTAGTTTATAATTGATAATTTAATGCTTTTAATTATATATTTTTCCACTAAGGAAATGTCAATTTGACAGGAACAGATAGTCAGCGACACACCATGCTTTCGCTGGGTATAAAAAAATTTCGGAGACGGTGAAGAACACACGTCTCCGGCATAATACTTAAAGGAAGATTCTCGGCGGTCTTTTTTTTAAGCACCGACCTTCACCAAAGTTACGGCGGGCAAGTCCCCGAGAATGACTTTTTAAAAGAGAGCCTTAAAGGCAAGTTCAAGATCGAATAATCACTCCTCTCACCGTACCTGATAATTAAAATCATCATACCTCAGACTTTTAAATAGCTCCGATATTTCCTAATTCTCTTGACCCTGATATCCCATTAATTTAGATTATAGTTCTAAAATATAAACAGGAGGATGTTTATGTCTCTTGATAGATTAAATAAATCGCTAATGGCTGAGGTCAAGGCTATTCATGATCAGGGGCGCGCAAAAGCCCCTGAACGGGTGATTGAAAAAGTCATCCCGCCAGAAGGAGACCTCGGCTATAGATATAGACTACGTGGATATAGTGGTGAATATTTAAGGATGAATTCCAACAGTTATCTTGGCTTATCTAATGATGTAAGGCTCATAGATGCTGCGGACAAGGCATGCCGGGAACTGGGCGTCGGACCAGGGGCTGTTAGATTCATCGATGGTACTTTTTCATTTCATGCTGACCTGGAAAAAAAGATCGCCGAGTTTTCAAAAAAACCGGCTGCAAGGATCTTTTCCTCAGCTTACACGGCCAACCTGGGTCTAGCAATGACCCTCACCGACCGTGATACATACTGGATCGGTGACCAGCTGAACCATAACAGCATTATCAGGGCGCTGAGAATCTCAGCAGTGGATCGCGACCATAAGGGCATCTACGTGCATAATGACATGGATGACCTTAAGAGAAGGCTCGAGGTCATACCGCCATGGATCACCAGGGTATTATTGATCTTTGACGGGATATTCAGCATGCGAGGTGATCCGGCCCCGATCGATAAAATCATTAAAATAGCTGAAGAATACAATCCAAAATACCCGGACGGTGTAATAACGATTATCGACGACTCCCACGGTGTTGGCGCATACGGCGCCACCGGCAGGGGCACATGCGAATATATGAACGGAGATGCGGATATAATCGTAGGGACACTGGGTAAAGCGTTCGGTTGTAATGGAGGGTATATAGCCGGTAGCCAGGCGATAGTCGATGCTATTAGCCAGATGTGTGATACTTACATCTATACCAATCCACTCGCGGCCGGTGATTGCGCGGCATCAATGAAAGCAATCGAGATACTTGATTCACCTGAAGGATTGGAACTGTTGGCAAAGTTGAAAGCAAACACGGAGCAATTCAGAAAAGGGATCAAAAAGATAGGGCTTGAAACAATCGAAGGCCCTCATCCAATCGTTCCTATCCTTGTCCGTGATACTAAGAAAACCCAGGATATGGTAAGAAAACTTTTCGAGAAAAAGATCCTGGTTGTTGGATTAACTTTCCCTGTCGTGCCCTACGGCGATGAGACCATCAGGGTGCAAATAAGCGCGGCGCATACAAAAGCTGACATAGACTACGCAATCAAATCATTCAGCGAAGTGGTAAAAGAGTGTCAGTAATAATTATTTTTTAAACAGGAGGGCAGTTATGCCGGAGAGACAACCTTTAGTCCTTATTTTAATGGGCTCGGACTCCGATCTGGAGACAATGAAACCTACACTTGAATACCTTACTAAATTTGGTATTGCATACGAAATAGAGGTTTCAAGCGCCCACAGAAGCCCGAAGAGAACCTTGAAGTTTGCTTCAGAAGCTGGGGGAAGAGGAATTAAAGCAATTATTGTCGGTGCCGGTATGGCTGCCCATCTTGCAGGAGTAATAGCAGCAGAAACTACGTTGCCGGTAATTGGTGTTCCCATAGATGCATCACCGCTAAGAGGAGTAGATGCTCTCTACTCCACCGTTCAGATGCCTCCCGGGATACCGGTAGCCACAATGGCAATAGGTCCCGCAGGCGCAGCTAATGCTGCTATTTTAGCGGCACAGATCATCGCTCTCTCTAATAAAAAAATAGCCGACTTGCTTATAGAATTCAAAAAAGAACTAGCCAGCAAGGTTGAGAAAAAATCTGAGGCATTGAAGAACGCGCTCCGGCAGTGAAATGAAATCCAGCCAGCAAAGATTTTCAGTTCTGACCCTGGGATGCAAGGTCAATCAATCCGAATCTGCAGGTATATCAGACCAGCTTCAAAATAAAGGATTCCTTTATACCGAGGAAGTAGAATCCGCTGATCTGATAATTATTAATACATGCACAGTCACGAGGAAGGCGGATTATAAAGCCAGGCAGCTCATCAGGAAAACAAGGACACAAAACAAGACAGCAAAAATTATTATAACCGGTTGCTATGCCGAACGTGATGCTGATGAGTTGATCAACCTGCCTGAGGTGAACAATGTCTATAAAAATGATATCAAGCCCCAGTTTTTCGATGCCATTCACAGAGATTATCCGGAGATAGACGGAACCAGACAGACAGGAAACGACACTCTGGAAAAATTCTTCGGGAGAACCCGCCCTTTCATAAAAATACAGGACGGATGTAACCAGTTTTGCGCTTACTGCATAGTTCCGTATGTCAGGGGAGCAAGCAGGAGCCGTGATGTGGATTCAATAGTACATGAACTTGAATTGATCGAGTCTCTTGATTACAAGGAAATTATCCTAACAGGAATTCATATCGGCAAATGGGGAAACGATCTCGAAGGAAACCCATCATTGCTTTCTCTTCTGAAAATACTCTCTGCTAGTACAAACCTCAGGATCCGTCTAAGTTCACTGGAACCACAGGAAATTAACGAAGAATTGATAGATTTTGTAATGCAAAGTAATTCACTGATGCCTCACTTTCATATCCCACTGCAATCCGGCTCAGATAGAATCCTCGGCCTCATGGGAAGACCTTACAAACAGGAATACTTCTATAACATAATCAATCTAATCCGAAAGAATGATCCTTCATTTTCAATAGGTACGGATGTGATAGTAGGATTTCCCTCCGAAAACACCGAAGATTTCAATGAAACAAAACATCTCCTTGAATCCCTGGAATTCAGCTATATGCATATATTCCCTTATTCAAAAAGACCCGGCACGAGATCAGCCGAGATGAAACCGGAGGTTGACAGCAGTACAATCACAGGGAGAGCGAAAGAACTCCGAGATCTTGCTGCCAGCCAGAAAGCTGAATTCCTGAAAAAACAGGTAGGCACCGTTCGTCAAGCGCTGACGCTCAGGGCACAAAAAAACGGTATCCAGGCAATAACAGATAACTATATCCAAGTCATCATCAACTCCTCAACACCCCTCAACACTTTAGTAAATGTCAGAATTACTTCCTATAAAAACGGAATAACGTTTGCCGAAAAGATCATCTAATAACCTGGTACAGTATAAAGAATCAATATTCTCTCATTAAGTGTAATCTAAATGACATATCTCCTTTTTATTTTTGATATAATATTTTTAGAAGGTTAAAGGAGAGAAAAAATGCTTAAAAAAATTATATCCATTATCTCTGTAGTTGTATTTGCCTCTTTGCTTTGTGCTCTACCCCCGGTGAAGAATATAACACCTAATGAATTCAGCCAGATCGAAATGACTTATAACAACATCCTCCAGGGACTTTCACCAGAAACTGTTGCTCAATTTGATACAATAATTATGGGTCTTCTTCCTGAGATGGGCATACAGGGCTCCATGAACGAAGAAAGATTAATAACAATATTAAAGAGCAACTTCCCGAATGGCGTACCCGATATGACAGAAGAATCAGCATTATTTTTCTTAGGTTTCCATCTTTATCAGAAAGACAAAGACCAAAGCGTAGCAGAACCAAAATCAGTTACATCAGCACCGATGGCAAACACTGACAAATCAAAAAACATGGTAAAATCTATTTCTCAACTTGACGATAATGAAACTGCATGTCTTGAAGTATGTAAAAAATATTATCAGATTGCTAAGAGCGAACAGGAGAGACCAAAAAGCGGACACCAGAAACTTCGCGACTAGGTGTTATCTTCTTAAAGCTTTA
>JAFGBY010000054.1 GCA_016932915.1 Acidobacteriota bacterium
ACCAGGAAGAGGTCAGTTACGGTCCGTTCCCGTTCTACTGGGACGGCACCGGCGCAGTCTACATCTCATCGGATCCGGATACTCCTGCAAATATCAGAATCGACGACCTGCTCATAGTAACCGGGCCGGACCGATTAAAAAATGAAATTAAACGAACACGCCATCAGCGTTGTCTGCAACCGCGACTTTCATCACAAAACAGTTCTCCAAATCGTCGGTGACATAACTCAACGAGGCTGTAGCATATCCGCCCGCGGGAATATCACCGATAATTTTCTTATCCAGGCAAAGCACATCATCCTCGAGTAGCTGTTCGACCCCGGATGGGCTTTCCAGCAGTTCCAGAAGTGAATCCAATTGCTCATCATCGACTCTAATCGCACCGGCTACGACATTCTTTGCTGTGGTCGTGCCGGTATTTTTTATGGTGAAATTGACCCTTAATATATTTGAACTGATAAAGTCAGCACTGATATCATCTATGTCTATTTTGAGAGTGGTCGTCGTCGAAGTCTGGAAAACGTTGGTGGCAACACTGGTCACGGCCGTTGTAGTGGCTACTGCGTTCTCATCGCTGCTCTGGGTCTGGGATGATGAGCTGCAGCCAGCAGCAAGGAGACAGCACGCCAGGGAGGCGATCAGGACAAAGAACAGAATGCGATTTTTCTGAGGCATGTACTAATTTTATTCACATCAACCGGATATATTTTTATGGTTATATGTTATTGTTTAAGTGGCTCTTTCAAGTTATCGGGAGTATAATCACTGCATTATCGATAATTATGTTTTTCAGCTGCCCAAGACTTTAAAGGACCCTGTCTTTTTTATTGGAATATGGGTTACCAATTTCCGTAGAGAACAACATTCTTTAAACATTTGAGCATAATGAAAAATTATGATTTTAGAAAAACATCCATAAACGACTAAACATCGATATCCCATACTATAATACTCAACGGTGCAAATGGCAGAACAAAACATCTTTGTCAGGTTTTCCATCTGCTGTATTATCAATATCTGGCATGGAAAAATTGGCAATACCTACAAAGAAATGCGAAATATCAAATGCCCCTTTTCCCCGACATGTTCGAATTATGCTATTCTCGCACTAAGGAAGTACGGTTTTTTCAAAGGGTGGTATTTGTCGATCAGAAGGATAAGAAGATGTAAGGATAATGTCAAGCCCGGAACCATTGATCTTCCCTGACATCTTTACTCCAATCAACCGATATCTGCCATCACCCGGGAGATCCTGGGTGGCATGAACATATCGATCGTCTGACGATAGTAATAGAGATATGAGGCTGAATTCGGTTTTTCTTGAACTATGAATAAATTCATTTAATAGGAATCAGCAGTTATCAATCCAATAAATTGTATCATTTTCCTTTTAATCCAAATTTTCCAGGTATTCGAGTTTTATTCGGACAAATTACAACAGCATATTTTATCCAATGAATACTATAACCTAAAAAAGATACGAATTTTGAATCTCATTTATAATTTAAGGTAGTAAAACCTGCTCTTAGATCATACATCAGGATGTATTATATTCCAATGATTTTAAAAATCGAAATATTTATTCATTTACAATTTAGCCTTAATTTTATCGGATAAATTAAAAGAAAGAGAGGAAGTAAATGGTCGAGATTGTTCAATGCCCTTATAATACGAATCATGAAATTGAATTGACCAGCGATATGATGAAAACAGAGGTTTCCTGTCCCATCTGTAATAAAGCGGTTGGTGTTGTCATCGGGAAGTTAAAAGGTGTCGATGATTTCCCTGCTGCTTATCAGAGAAAAACAGTGGTAAGGCTTGATGTAGGGGAGAGCAGGGATTTCTCAGCGGAGATGTATTCAGAGGGAAGGCTTGCCTGGGGAACATGGAACAGGGGTGATACGATCTCTCTTGTGTATCGAAAAGGGAAAGCCTACCCAAAAATTATATGCAACCATGACGAAGCCGTCTGTTACGACCTTCAGGAAAAGACTAACTCATGTGGTCCTGGCTGTTTTATTGCCACTGCGGCATATGGAACCCCTCTTTCACCTGAGATTATCATATTGAAAAAATTCAGGGACAAAAAATTAAAGCCAAACCCCGTCGGTTCCTGTTTCGTGGAGTTGTACTACCGGATGAGTCCGCCTATTGCCGGTTTTATTGAGAAACGGGAAACATGCAAGTCAGTCACAAGATTCCTGTTACAGCCGGTAATCCGTGTCTGTAACTACATAATGAAAGGTTAAGGCGATGCCCGATATTTTTTTTGGATTTATCTTCATAGTCCTTATGGCTGGGTCATTGTTCTGGTTGTGGATGCTCTACGATGCCCTGACCTATACGACAAAAAACACAGGGAATTCCATTATTGGACGGTATTTCTGGGTCATTGTAATTTTTTTCGGGAGTTTTCTCGGCATGTTTCTCTATTATTTCATCAAGAAACGCAACAGGCCGCATGAAGAACGATCCGAGTACGACAGGATCGTCGGGAAATATTGAATCCGGTGATTGCCCGGGACACCATGGAAGAAGATGAGGCATTGAAGAGTTTGTAAAAGGGGATATTCTGGTAGTCTCTTTTCCTTTTTCAGATCTATCCGAAATTAAACGAAGACCTGTCTTTGTTGCTGCGGTTCATTCCCAGAAATCAATATTCACGATATCTTTCATTTTCTTCACGTAACCGGAAAATTTTCTTGTAAGTATCCGGACAGTTAACTTAAATGCATCATCATCGTATAAGTTAATTTTAGTTAACTTAAAAAGCGGGTTATATCCTATGAAAACCTAATGTATACTTAGAGCGAGTGGATGAGCATGCCAGGAAATGCAGGTGAATTTATCGGGACAAAATATGGTTATGATGTATTCATTCCAAACCCATTGCCTCCAGATATAAATTATGATGAGGAACTCCAGTTGCTACTTTCAAAGGCAGATGGAGCATTAGCACGTCTTGATGGAGTAACGGAAGTTCTTCCAAACCCTGATCTTTTTGTGGCGATGTACGTCAAAAAAGAGGCATTGCTAAGTGCACAGATAGAAGGTACAGAGGTCTCACTCAAAGGTGTACTTGAATTTGAAGCGAATATCAAACCTAAAGAGGATATCGCAGATATCCGCGAAGTCATCAACTACATTGAAGCGATGCACTATGGCATGGAAATGCTGGAGAACAATCCCCTGGATTTGAACCTGATACATGGTGCACATAAAATTCTAATCGCACAAACCAGGGGTTCCGATAAACAGCCGGGAAGATATAAAACCGCACAAAACTACCTGGGAATGCCTGGATGTACAATATACGACGCATCGTTTATTCCGCCTCCACCTGAAAGAGTGGAAGATCTGATGAAATCTCTTGAAACATTCATCCAGGCTAAAGACAATATACCGACTTTAATAAAGATCGCATTAATCCATTCGCAATTTGAAACGATTCACCCATATCTGGATGGAAATGGCAGGATGGGCAGGTTGTTGATTTCCTATTACCTGTACTGGAAAAAGATCCTTTCCAAACCTCTTCTCTATCTCAGTTTCTACCTGAAGAAGAATAAATCAGAGTATAGCGAATGCCTTAACGGAATACGCTATGATAACAACTGGGAAGCCTGGCTGAAATTCTTCCTAAAAGGTGTCATAGAAACATCTGAGAATGCATTACACTCTGCCAGGGAGATTATCGCTCTCAAAGAAAAAACGATTGAAAAACTGATTCTGTTTAAGGCTGGAGGAATTAATGCCGTAAAGCTGATCGATCATTTATTCGAAGATCCGACAATTTCAGTAAAAGAAGTATCCGAACTCCTGAATGTCAGTAATGTGACTGCCAATAAACTGGTGAACAGACTTGAGGAGATCGGTATTCTGATGGAATTCACAGGAAAAAAGAGATATAAAAAATATGTATTCACCGATTTTGTAAGGATAATCGAGAGAGGCACCCAAATCTGAGATTTTTTCTTTTCTCTTGTTCTGTAGATATTTCTTGACTTTTTTCGATTTCCCTCCCATCTCTCAGAGTTGTTCCCATCAATTAAGTTGACCAGGAAAATTTTACATTACAAAACAATAATGAATCAAATCAGAGATTCCAGCAATATCCTAACCAATCTCCCCAAAACAGATGGACCGAGCGGGAATTGAACCCGCGGCCTCTACCATGCCAAGGTAGCGATCTTCCCCTGATCTATCGGCCCGACTCT
>JAFGBY010000055.1 GCA_016932915.1 Acidobacteriota bacterium
ATTATATGGATTTAGCTCTGTATACAAGTAATATTCAAAATTATCATGATTCTGAATAATAATATATTCATCTCCAAAAAAATAGTATGTCTTCTCGTTACAGCTAAATTCGTAATCCAAACGTGGGACTTGTTTTCTGGTAATTGCTAATACTTTTTTCTCTACTTTATTTGAATCAATATATAATAATGTATAGCAAAATTCCAACCAATCATTTTCAATATCTAGCTTGAATGAACCATGGTTCATGTTAAATAATAAAGAATTTTTATTATCCTCACATGAAAAAATCAAGAAAAAAATTGTAGCAAATAAAATTTTATTAATTCTATGGTGTTTCACTTGCAACTCCATTACTGATATAATCAATGAACTCATCTGCTATAGTATTGGCTTCATTTTTATATGGTTTTCTCATTCTGCCCTCGATTGGATCCCATTGTTTCTCAGTCAACAATCCTTTTGCATAATTTCTTGCTTTTTCTCTAAGTTTATCGATTCCGTCATAGGATTCCACAAATAATGAATATCTCTTTTCGTACATCCCACCACCATAATACTCATCCAAAGCTTCCCACAAAGTTATATCTTTATTATTGCCCAATATATAATAATTAATATTATGTGCATCTATATCAGTTAGAATATCTTTCTCAGAAAAACTTGATGCATTAGGATTTGGATTACCTACTATCTCACCTGGTACATTTTTTGGGGCCCATTGTCCTAATCTTTGTAAATAATCATTAACTCCTGTTTGTAGGTCACCTATCCAGCCACCATATTCTTGAGGGACAAAAGGAATTCCTTCAGTCATAGGAGTACTGTAATAAGACAATGTAGCAAATAAGTGATATGCATCTATATCTTCACCATCTGGTAAACTTATATCCTCACTATCTGGATTGGAAAGAGAGAAAAAACTTCCTACAGGTGTTTGATTCTGTACATAATCAAACGCCGCAGGATTATAAGGAACAAGAGTATCCCATTTAAAACCATTATATTTAACAGCCTTTATTGTCGCAGCAGTTGAATGTGCATTTGCCTTACATTCTTGGGGTTTTGGCCATCGCACATCATTAAGATATTTTTCCAAACTAAAATCATAAAGAGCTAATTGAATTAAATATTCTTGTAAAGGAGCAAGTCCACTCGGATCCACCCTGTTCATCGGATTATTCGCACAATAAACAAACCAGTTCAACCCATCCTTGATCGGGTCCTCGGTGATAAACCTCCCCAGATCCGCGTCGTACCAGCGCGCATTGCTGTAATACAGTCCCGTATCCGGATCCAGCTGCTTGCCGGTGTACATGCCGGTATCGTGCTTTGTTCCGGTGTCCCCGGTGGTTTCTCCGAAGGGTGTGTAATCATCCTGCCACAATATTTTACCCGTACTGTCTGTCAGGCAGATTGTACTGCCGAGATGGTCGGTCAGGTAGAAGTATCTTTCCTGGTTAGTTTTATCTCCAGGCTCGTATTCGTTTTTCGCCAGGTGCTGTCCGGACAGGTAGATGTAGTCGGTGTTCAGGTCGGTGGTTTCTTCGAACAGGAGGAAGCCTGTTTCGTCAAATGTGTAGTATATGGTTCCATGCTCTATACTCATGGTCTTTACCCTGTATCCCTGGTGGCTGTATAAATAACTAACTATTATTGTATCACCTTTTTGGACTGATACTAACCTGTTTAAGACATCATAATGATATTCAAAGCTTTCATCTGTTTCGCTGTTATACTTTGAAATCATGTTTCCATTGTCATCGTATTCGAAGTGCAGCGGTCCGGCATCTGAAAGTCTGTCTGTGTTTATTCCGGACTGGACCTGGATATAGCTGTATTCCGTTTCGCTTACTGCATCGCCCAGTTCTTCGGTCAGACTTATCCTGTTGCCGTTTTTGTCATAAAAATAGGTTTCGTATTTATCGGGTTCCATGTAGTAGACTTTGAAGAAGTCCGAAGTGTCCTGGCTGTTTTCAGCTTCACGTTTTATTGTGGATAATTCCCAAAGGGCTTCATTTGTGTAATCCCTGTCGTCGTAGTAATTGTGTACCTTTATATAACGGCCTTCAACCGGAACACGGAAATAAATCGTAAACCAGTCATCTGAAATCTGCTCAAGGACCCAGTCGTCCCTGCTTACAAGGGTCCATCCGCTCTTTTCATTGTTTTCACTGGTCAGAACATCGATTCTTCCGGCAAGGTCCCTGTAGGCCGCAGCCTGGGGATGGATTTCGATTTTGCTTACCTGATAGCTGTTTCCCAGGTCCACAGCAAGGCTCACAGAATTAAAATCCAGTGCGATCCTGGTTTCGGATACTCTATTGTTGATATATTACTCCGTCTGTTTTTTATAATTATTAATAAAATCAATTTACATTGTTTTAAAATCAATATCAAAAACCATGGGTTTGAAGCTGCATATAACTGACTGAATGACATAATGCAGATAATTCGGGTCTGTCCCCAATTCAGGAATTTGGGGCGGACCCGGTTTTCCGGAAAAATTCTTGAAAATCCAAAGCACCGGCCCCCTTTCCGCAGTTACCTTAAGCATGGCTACCGGAAAAAATGAATTACAAACCCGCAGAAAAATGATATCCTCCAAAGACCGGTATATAATATGACCACGGAACTGATTTTCATCTGGACCATCAGCACAGCGGTACTCCTGCCCTCGGCGGTAATCGACGCGCGAACACACAGGATTCCCAATTTCCTGTCCATCGGCGGCTCCTTTCTGGCGGTTGCGCTGCGTTTTCTGTTTTTTATGGACAATTCGCCGATATTGTTTTTAGCGGCAGGTATTTACGGGCTTGCGCTGTTTCTGCTTGTCGAAAGGGTTTTCAGAAACAGGCTCGGGTTCGGGGACATCAAGCTCAGTTTCTTTATTGCGGTTTGTCTGGGGTTCTGGGGGTGGCATATTACGGTATTTACAGCATCGCTTTCTGGTATTATTATGTATATTCTGAAAAAAAAACCGAAGGGCAGCCGCCTTGCTTTTGCTCCTTACCTGTTTTTCGCAGCAGTTGTTTCGCTGTTTCTGATAACTTTTAATATAGTACCGTTACCGGTTTAATGAGGTTCATATGATTGCTTTGAAAAGAAAAATACTTTCGGCGCTGATTTTTATCATTGCTGTTTCGTCGCTGAACGCCCAGATGATTCCCGAGCTTACCTTCAGAAACCAGCAGCTCAATGTTATTCTGCTTACGCTTGCCGAACAGGCAGGTGTGCAGATTATCACGGACAGCACCGTTTCGGGGAATGCCAGTTTCTATTTCGCTCCGATGAAGCTTGAGACGGCGCTTACCCTGCTTCTTGATACCTATGGTTATTATTTCTGGGAGAAGAACGGTGTCTACTACGTTTCCAAAATCCGGGTCCTTTATAATGAAAATACCGGCTTATGCTCAGTGGACTCGGAAGATGTTGATATTATCCAGGTCCTTAATAAAATTTCATCCGAAACGAAAATAACGATACTGAAGGAC
>JAFGBY010000056.1 GCA_016932915.1 Acidobacteriota bacterium
AAATTTCGGCATTCCTGCTATTTCCTCTTTATGTGCCGGTTTTAGTATTTATCACCCTGTGTGTTCAAAATTAACACTTTTAATCATTTCAAGGGGAAGAGGCGTGTCCCGGATGTTTTCGGTATATTTATCAAGGTTTTCCTGGAAGCTATTGATGGTATTGATCTTGTCGGACTGAATTCGCAGAAATCCAAAGGGTATATGATATGAACATCCTCTTTTCTTCAAACCATCCGGCACATATCCATTGTTTTAAGATCCTTAAGGACCAAATGAGTCAAAAAGGACATGGTGTATTCTGGTTGGCAAGTGAAAAGGATATAAGCAGGTACTTGTTAAATCATTATCAAATTGATTATAAAAAATTAGAAAGGCCTGGGAACGGAATCTTTTCGAAGTTGAAGGTGATGATAATTAATACATTCATTTGTATTCGTTTCATTAAAAAACATCGAATCAATATGATCCTCTCAATGGTATCGCCTTATTTATCCGTGGCAGGATTCATACTTAGAAAACCACATATTGCTATTGCTGATACTGAATCCGCTGGCATCTACGACAAACTATCCAGTCAATTTGTTTCAGTATTGCTTGCACCAAAATCTTATCGAAGGACCTTGAGAAAAAGCCAGATAAGATTTGAGGGCAACCTTGAATTGTTTTACCTGCATCCCAAGAGATTTAAACCGCTCGTAAAAACTGAAGTAGCAGAATTATTAGGTCTGGATGAAGAAGAACCATATGTAATCATACGATTTGTCAGCTGGGAGGCTTTCCATGATAAGGGTTTATCGGGCTTTTCTGATGATAAGAAGCGAGAAGCCGTTGAATCATTTTCAAAGTATTCAAAAGTATTTATCTCTGCAGAAAAACCTCTTCCTGATAACCTTCAACAATACCTGATACGAGTTCCACCTGAGAAAATGCATGATGTTTTAGCGTATGCCAGGCTTTTCTTTGGTGAAAGTGCCACCATGGCTTCTGAGAGTGCGGTACTGGGCATTCCGGCAATTTATCTGAACGAACATTGGTTAGGTTATACTGATGAAGAGAAAGAATATGGCCTGCTGTTCAGCTACAAGGAAAACCTAAAAGATCAGAGGAAAGCGATTGAGAAAGGTCTGGAAATATTAAAGAATGATAAACACCGACAGGATATATCTGATAATCGTGTTAGGTTCTTAAAGAAGAAGATCGATGTGACAGGATTCTTGCTATGGTTTGTTGAAGAATGGCCGGAGAGTTTGCTTATTATGAAAAAGAATCCCGACTATCAGTACCGTTTCACTTAAAGCAGATTTATCCGGGCTAATCTTAATGAGCCAATGATCCTGATACTATCAAATGATATTATGAAAATGAGGCGATATCTTGTACAAACTATATTTTTGTGATCCTGAAATCTATTATGGATCCTGAACAGAGATTTAATTGAGAGATTTTACGGTAAAGAAATATAAAGCGTTAATCCGTGTTCTTCTGAATGAAGGTTACAAAACCCTTTCAGTGGAACAGGCAATCTTGCTGAGTGATGTCAGGGAGGCTGAAAAGATTGCAATAATCCGGCATGATATTGATACCCGCTTTGATCTGCCCATAGCCATCGAGATGGCCACCTTCGAGAACAAAAATAATGTCACTGCCAGCTATTATTTCAGATCCGTCCCGGAAACCTTTCACACTGGTACAATAGAACAGATCAGGGATCTGGGACATGAAATTGGATATCATTACGAAGTCATGTCCCTTGCGAAAGGGAATGAGGCTGAAGCAATGAAAAGATTTAAAAGAGACCTTGAAGAGTTGCGTCGTATCTGTGAGATAAAAACGATCTGTCAGCATGGAGGTGCCATGGGTCACTATAATACAACTTCCCTGTCAGGTTTAATGGAAATTGGATGGGATTACCTGAGGGGGAAGATACGCCGAATTGAGTATTACCCGAGCATCAATTTGTGGGAAAAATATAGGCTGAAGGATTACGGTCTTGTTGGTGATGCCTATTTATCTCTTGATTTTTCTATTTTTAAATACTTTTCGGATACAGGTCAGCGATGGGACAGCCATGAAACCAGGATACTTGACAATATTCAGGAAAGCCAGAACTACAGCGAGATTACTGCCAGGGACACCAATGATCTGATTGATTTGATACGGTCAGAAAAAATAAGATTTATAAATCTTTTGGTCCATCCTGCTAACTGGAACGACCCATATTTTCCCTGGCTAAAGTGGAGGATCCTTCAGAAAGTGAGAAATAACCTTAAGAAGCTATATAATCCTAACGTTCATTCATGAACATTGACAAACAATATACCAAAAAGCCCTACTTCGAACCAAGCAGTAATTTGAAGGATCAGATAGAAAGCGGCAGCAAAAGGAGAAGAACCGGCAAGATCCGTTTTCTCTGGTCAAAAATCATTAATGAAATTCTGGAGCGTCTTGCATACAATTGCCCGGTGAACAGCTGGAGGATAAAGATACATCGTAAAAGAGGTGTTCATATCGGAAATAACTCCTTCATCGGAAGACGTGTTACACTGGATCATTCTTACCCAAATTATATCTTCATAGGGGATAACATCTCTCTGGCAGGGAACAATTTCATCCTTACTCACTCCAATCCATATTCACATTTCGAAAAAGTGTTTGACTCATTTGTAGCTCCGGTGGTCATTCATGACGGAGCATGGATCAGTGTGGGTGCGATGATACTTCCGGGCGTGACCATCGGAAAAAACGCTGTCATTGCTGCAGGTGCGGTTGTTACAAAAGACATCCCTGATAATGTGGTTGCAGGGGGTGTCCCCGCCAAAGTAATCAGGACATTGGATATTACATGAAAGAAAGGTACTTCTTTATCAGCAATGATGTTGAAACGACATCACTGTGGAATCATACCCTTAGCGATATCACTGGCAAGAAAGTATGGAAAGAAGGAATGCCCGTATTGCTCAATTTGTATCAAAAATACGGTATTAAATCTACTTTCTTCTTCACGGGACATATCGCAAGGCTGTATCCCGATATCGTCAGAATGATTCTTCCCCACGGACATGAGGTTGGTTGTCACGGGCTGGTGCATGATTCTGATAAAGCCTTCGACGTATTGAGACTTGAAGAACAGATTGAACACCTTCAGCAATCAAAGAAAATCCTTGAAGATATTTCGGGCAGGGAGGTCATCTCATTTCGTGCACCGGCTATTCGCGTAAATGGCAATACGCCCAAAGCTCTTCTAGAAACAGGATTCAGAATAGACAGCTCAATCGCTTCACAAAGACTGGATTTCATGTTTTCCTTCGGTGCAAGACACAAACTGAAATGGTTATTATCTCCAAGAAAGCCATATTTTGCATCAAGTAATAATCTTGCGAGAAAAGGCACATCAAAAATCATGGAATTCCCTATCAACTCCATTTTACTGCCCTATGTGGGGACCTTTATGAGAATATCTCCTGCCTTTACAAATGTGATCAGATGTATCCTTCATTATGAAAACAAACTCAGAAATACCCCGGTCAGCTTTATCATCCATCCTAATGAATTGATTGATGAGGAAATTACTAAGGGCAGGATTCAACGCAGATCTAAGAACTATCTCAAATATCTTCTGGCAGATAAAATCCGCTACAGGCTAAAGCTTAGAAACTTAGGTCAGAAGGCCATCCCCTTATTGGAAAAACAACTGATATATTTCAGCCAAAGAGACTATAAGTCCATTACTTTTAGGGAATATTATCATACGCATCTCGATCAGTAATGAAACAGTATGTAAGAAAGGTCAAGATCATTGGAACAGGTTCATATCTGCCTGAAAAAGTATATACCAATGAATATCTTGAATCCATTGTGGATACAAATGCCGAATGGATAGAAAAGAAGCTGGGGATCAAGGAAAGAAGAATCGCTGCATCTGAGCAAGCTACCAGTGATCTCGGTGCTGCAGCAGCTCTTAGGGCTGTTGAAGATTCCGGGCTGGAAATCAAACAGATAGATCTGATCATTGTTGCCACAGCCACACCCGATCGACTGGCTCCTTCCACGGCAACGATCATTCAGGACAAAATAAAAGCTTATAATGCAGTTGCCTTTGATATCTCCGCGGTGTGTAGCGGGTTTCTGTTCGGCATGTCTGTAGCCTCCCAGTTTATTGCCAGTGGTGTTTATGATAACGTGCTGGTGATCGGCGCAGATACCTTTTCAAGAATTACGGATTGGTCACGACGTGATTGTGTTTTTTTTGGGGATGGCGCTGGTGCAGCAGTTCTGTCACACAGCAATGGAGATGAAGGCTTTATGGCTTTTCGTCTTTACTCTGATGGCAGAGGAAAATGGAATTATACCGTCCCGGCCGGAGGTTCAGAAATGCCGGCCACAATAGAAACTGTGAAGAGCGGGCTGCATTTCTTTAGAATGAACGGAAGGGAAGTATATGAAACAGGAACTAAGGTATTGCCTGAAGCAATTTTCCAGGTACTGAAGGATACCAATATATCCATTGAACAGATTGATTATATGATCCCTCATCAGCCAAGCATTGCGATTCTTGAAAAGACCGCTGAGATCATTGGTCTGCCGTTTGAGAAAGTCCTGACGAATATGGAAAGATATGCCAACACTTCCGGGGGTACCATTCCCATCCTGCTGGATGAGACAAACAAGGCCGGAAAACTGAAAAAAGATACCATCGTTCTCTTCGCTGCAGTCGGGAGTGGCTGGACATACGGCGCTTCAATCATTAAATGGTAAATCATCATGATTATCGTAACAGGTGCTTCTGGTGAAATTGGGAGAAAGATCTTCGAACATCACTACCTCAAGGATCCTTCAACAATAGGTACATACCACACAAAAAAACCGGATCGATTTGATGACAAAAACCTGTTTAAACTGGACATTTCAGATTATAATAGTGTTGAATCATTTATTTCAGACATCCGTTCTGAACTTAAAAATATTTGCCTGATCAATGGAGCTGCTATTACTTATGACGCTTTTGCACATAAAAGTGATCCGTATGAATGGGCTAAAACGATTGATATCAATCTGAAGGGATCGTTTAACATTATCAGGGGACTTCTGCCTGTCATGCGTCAACAACAATATGGCCGTATTATAAACCTGTCTTCAGTTGTTGCCCAGAAAGGATTCTTCGGAACAAGTGCATATGCAGCTTCAAAATCTGGTCTCTGGGGAATGACGAAAAGCATTGCAATTGAAAATGCAGAGAAGAACATTCTTATCAATTCAATAAACCTGGGCTATATGGATGCTGGAATGACGCACAGGATCCCATCAGAAATACGTGATAAAATCAGGGAAAGCATCCCACTCAAAAAATTCGGACCAATATCAGACATTTTACTGGCCATTGAATTCTTAATCAATTCTTCTTACGTTACAGGAACCAACATTGACATTAACGGTGGTTTGTTCTGAGACATGAGCTATTTCATCCCCAGCGGTGGAATCCCCTCGGCCTTCCCTGATTCCGGGAATTTGTCGTCCAGAACATCAAGAACATTGGGAAGTTTATTGTCGTCAGATTGTCTTCTGAAAACGGGGGTACTTAAAGTAGCAACATGGAATCATTTAACATAGCTAATATATCACGC
>JAFGBY010000057.1 GCA_016932915.1 Acidobacteriota bacterium
ATTCTTATCTGAGGATGATATAGAATGCGATATTTTCTGGTTAATTTGGCGGGAATTCTGCTTCGGTTTATTCCCATGAAGGCAAAAACCGGCCTTGTAAAGATCGGTTCGCCAACCAAGGATTCGCCGGTTTTACTGACCGGTAATTACATCCTTACTGTTTCCAGGGTAAAGAGGGCTCTTCGGGAGATGGATGTGTACCTGTTGATAGCAAACAGTGATGGAATAAATATCTGGTGCGCTTCAATGGGAGGGTTATTTACAAGTAAAGATGTTATCCAGATAATTTATGACTCGGGGATAGATAAACTTGTAAAGAAAAAGAAGATAATTGCCCCACAGCTGGCGGCATCAGGTCTCGAGAAGAAAGAAATCAAGAAACAGACAGGATGGAATATAATATGGGGCCCCGTCTATGTCCGGGATATAAAAGCTTATCTTTCGGCAAATCTTCATAAAAGCCCTGAGATAAAGAAGACAAGTTTTCCTTTATTATCCCGTCTGGAAATGGCTGCCGCATGGGCTTTTCCTGTTTCTGTTTTTATCGCACTTTGTTGTCTACTGTTCTGGAACAGGGCTATTCTTCCTGCGATAACTCTGACATGGTTTTTAACCCTGCTTCTGTTTACTTTTTTTCATCAGTACAGCAGATTTATTAAAAAACGTGGACTTGAATGTGTGGGGAGAAGGGTACGGTTTGCCAGGCTGATGATATGGTCATTGATTATGATTGTTATCACTATCCGGGCAGAGCTCTTTGGGTATCTTGATCCTATCAGTATGATCAAGGCGTCGGTTTTATCTCTCATTATTGTGATCGCATCAACTATTGATACACTCGGATTTGCGCCGGGCCACAAGAGCAGCCTTCATCCTGATAAGTTTAATATAGTTCGAGTGGATTCAAAAAAATGTAGCCTTTGCGGTGAATGTGTGAATGTCTGCCCGGCGGAATGTTTTGAATTGGATAATAAAAAACTGAAAATACCAGGGGCTTCCGTGTGTGTGCAGTGTGGAGCTTGCATTATACAATGTCCATGTGATGCTCTTTCATTTTTTACTCCGGATGGTAAAAGAATTGATCCGGATGAAACGAGACAATTTCGGTTGAATCTCTCCGGTAGCAGGTCTGTGGAAATTAAAAAAAGTTAATAAATTACCAGGTTATCTTATATATACATTTCTTCCCGCCGGTTTTTCTGCATTCATTCCCTATTTCATAAATAGCAGCGGATTTCTGAAATCTTTTCGCCATTTCCAAATACACTGTTTTATCAAATTCACAGGGGTATGGTGTGTCGGATTCTATTGTGATCAAATTTGGCGAAGTAATGTCAACATCAATTGTCGAATTATCATCACAGTGATGTTCATGATATTTCTCATTCAATATACTGAAAAGTTGTACTATATCGACATCAGGTGGAAGTGGAGCTCTATGCCCGACTGTCTCTGCGATTTTTCTTACCCCGTCTTCTTTTATCAATTCATAAGTTTTATTTATCATTCTGAGATAAACATCCATTGGATACCATTTCTCCGGATCGATTACTCCGAGCTTGACATCCTCCAGGACAATTCGAGCTATCTCATCGACGGCAAGGGACTCAGCAAATACAGCTATCACGTCACCTTTGATTTTTGCATCGGGATTATTAGAATTACATATCACCTTCAAGCCCTCTCAAATGCTGAAACCATAATAATATTAACCGATGTGATAACTTATCACGGGTATAATAGCGTATGATCTATATATTTATTCCTTAAATGATATGATTTTTAACAAATTATATCAAACTAATTGTAGCCCTTTTGTCCCAGTTTTATTCATTCGATCAACATTACTTTTTTAAAGTAATATTAAGTTCATCGAGCGCTTTAGTGCCGACTTCACTCGGGGTGTCGGAAAGCGGGCAGTAAGCCGAAGTCGTTTTCGGGAAAGCGATGACAGCTCGGATTGAATCTTCCCATGCGAGGAATGCAACAATCCTGTCCATACCAAAAGCAATTCCACCATGCGGAGGAGCGCCGTATTTAAGAGCTTTTAAAAGAAATCCGAACTTTTCTTCAGCTTCCTCTTCGGATATCCCTAATGCTTTAAAGACTTTCTTCTGAATATCCGGCCTGTGGATTCTTATCGAGCCTCCGCCTAGCTCTGTACCGTTACAAACCAAGTCATAAGCCTGTGAAAGCACGGATTCCGGACTGGTTTCCAGCTTATCCAGGTCTTCTTCCCTTGGGCTGGTAAATGCGTGATGGGTTGCTGAGTATCTCTGCTCTTCTTCGCTCCATTCGAAGAGAGGAAAATCGTAAACCCAGAGGAAATTAAATTTATTTTTATCGATAAGTTCCAGTTTTTCACCGGTTACGAGACGCAGGTGGCCGAGGACTTTAGAAGCTTTGAGGAAACTATCGGAGACTATCAACGCAACATCACCGGTTTTGGCTCCGGCAGCAACTGCCAGCGTCCGGGTTTTTTCCTCACCCAGTGTCTTGAGTATCGAGGATTTTACTTCTGTCTCTTCCATCTTTATCCATAGCAGACCCTTAGCGCCCATCTTCTTGGCTTCTTCTGTCAGCTCATCGATGACTTTTCGGCTCCATTCGCTTGCCCCTGGGGCGACGATCGCTTTAGTGACATTGTTTTCTCCCTTGAACATATCGAGGCCAGTCTCCTGTGCTGCTTTGGTTATATCCACCAGCTCTATCCCGAACCTGGTATCCGGCCGGTCGGTGCCGTAGCGTTCCATCGCTTCCTGCCATGTCAGGCGAGGGAATGGGGGAGAAAGTTTAACATCGATTAAATCCCATAACTCCACCATTAGGCCTTCGATTATCTCGAAGATATCTTCCTGTTCGATGAAGCTCATCTCGGCATCGATCTGTGTGAACTCAGGTTGACGGTCCGCGCGGAGGTCTTCATCCCTGAAGCAGCGAGCCATCTGTATGTAGCGGTCGAACCCGGCAACCATCAGTATCTGTTTGAATATCTGTGGCGATTGCGGCAGGGCGTAGAATTTACCCTTGTGGATTCTAGATGGAACGATGTAGTCCCTTGCTCCTTCCGGGGTTGATTTATTAAGTATCGGTGTCTCGATATCAATAAAGTTATGGCGTTGGAAGTAATTTCTCACTTTCATCACAGCTTTACTGCGCAGTACCATTGCATTCATCGCTTTTTCGTTGCGCAGGTCAAGGTAGCGGTATTCGAAGCGCAGTTCTTCCGATGCATTCTCGGCGTCGCTTATCACGAAGGGCGGCACTTCGGATTTGCTGAGTACGGTAAGGCCTGTAGCTCCCACTTCGATTTCACCGGTGGACATGTTCGGGTTTATGTTTTTCTCTTCCCGTGCGCGTACCTGACCCGTTACTTCGATAACGTCCTCCATACGGAGTTTTTTCGCGGCTTCGTAGAGTTCAGTTTTTTCGTTATCGAAGAAAACCTGTACCACGCCGCTGATATCACGTAGATCGAGGAAGAGCATCCCGCCGAGGTCGCGGGTTCTCTTTACCCAACCGTTTAATACAACATTTTTATCCAGGTCTTTTTTAGTAACTTCTCCGCACCGGTGAGTCCTTCTCATTTCAAATTTTCCTTATATTTCCATCTCTTCTATAACTTTTTTATGTTCTTCAGCCATTTCGACATATTCCATGGCATTATTTTTCATTGCTTCCAGTTCCTTCTCGGTTAGCTTGCGGAACGGTTTCGCCGGGACGCCTATAGCCAGGTACCCGGCGGGGATTGTTTTACCTTCAGGCACGAGTGCACCCGCGGCAACCAGCGCGCCGTCTTCTACTACCGAGCCGTCCAGTAATATCGCGCCCATCCCGATAAGGCAATTATTGCCGATCGTACAGCCGTGAAGGGTTACGTTATGCCCTACGGTTACGTAATCACCGATGTTCACCGGCGCGGTCTCCGGCGTAACGTGGACGGATGTGCCGTCTTGTATGTTCGAGTAATCCCCGATCTTTATATAATGTATATCCCCACGAACGCTCGCAAATGGCCAGACTGAGGAATGTTTTCCTATTGTTACTTCGCCGATCACGGCGGACTGCGGGTCTATATACGCGGTTTCATCTATAACCGGGTTTTTGCCTTTGTATGGGCGTATCATTAACAATCTCCTTAAAAAATCGTGAAGATTGATTGAATCATAAAGCCCGTTCTTTATCAAGGCATGGTTATAGGATTATTGGTGCGGGTTCAAATCTTCTTATCTTAATTGCACCACTGGAAATTTCAGATCGCCGCGGTCGCTTTGCTCTCTCGCGATGACGCTATTATTAATTGCACGATAATACACACGTCATTGCGAGCGACCTGTCCCGAGTAAAATCGAGGGGTAGCGAAGCAATCTGTTTTTTAACCAAATAAATTTCCAACAAAAATCCCGCATCAAGTGCGGGATGACATAAGAGTAATTTTTATGTATTATTGTTTTTATTATTTTGAGGTCATATGAAGAAAAATAAAATAGCAGTTCTGATACTTCTAAGTCTTACACTTCCGGTTTTTATTTTGCTGGCTGATACAGGTTATTCCGTTAAAGAGCTCATCCCGATGGAGATTATAATCGGAGACAAACCGGGTCCCGGGTTAAAAAACACACCGTTTTTTATGATTAAGAATTTCGCTGTCAACGAGGCAGGTGAGTTTTTTCTGATGGGTGATCCCGGTAGAGCCATTACTAGGCATGACCGGGATGGAAAGTGCACCGGGACGATCGATATAGATGAGTATATTGGCGGATTTATTCCCAGCGGTTATACCCGGCAGATAGCGTTCGGTGAGGGCTCAATGCTATACCTTGTATCGAATGAGCCGGATACGATCATCGCCTTTGGGATTTTGAACCGTTCTATTGGGCTCTTCTTTCTTAGGGCAAGGCCCTCTTCTGTAGAACCGATGGGCAAAAAAATCGCTGTCAGTTTCGAAGGATTTGATCAGGATGGCAATATTATTAATATCCTTAATTCGCAAGGCAAGGTTGAGCGAAGGATTCACGGCGGTTTGCTTGCCGATTTGAAACGCGAGTCTTATTATTTCAAAAACAGTATTACATCCGATGAAAACGGCAATATCTACCAGTCTTTCAATTATTTTCCTTTTATCAGGAAGTACAACGCCAAGGGGCAGCTGTTTTACCAGAAAGAAATCGATTTAAGCAGATTGGGAGTCGATGTCGCCCGGTTCTGGAATGATTATGATTTTAAAAATCCTTCGAACCGCACGGAAGGCGGCTGGGTACAGTTCAGCCGGAAGGTTCAGTATTATAAGGGCAGGCTTTACCTGTTGCTGTTTGATGCCGTCCTGGAACTCTCCCTGGATGGTAAGCTGTTGGAGGTCTACCAGTTGAAGAATAGCGACCCGGATTCATGGATAACCTTGGTCGATATGAACATAGACCCCGCAATAGGTGGATTTTTCATACTTTTCGAGAAGGGTGATCAAACGGGGATTGGATATTTTTCGAAAGGATTAGAAAATGAGAAATAAAACGGCCTGGCTGCTGATTGTTGTTTTTCTGTTGCTCTGCGGCGGTATTGCCCGCCCGGCGGATGCCAATGATGAAAAAGTAGTGGTAATCGGAAAATGCAACCAGGATGACCCGAATTCTGCGGGATGTTATGCGCCGTGTATAGGAAAATTTGGCAAGCGAGGAAATTACAGCGAAGGGAAAACCAGGATCTGCTACTGTTACATCAAGATCGGCAATTTCATCTTCCGCTCGGTAAGTAAGGTGGATTGCATTGTAAAAAAGGAAAGTAGAAAAAAGTAATATATTTTCAAGCATGAACGGATTCAGGTCTCCTGACCTGAACCCATAGTTGGTTCGAATCAGGAGATTCGAACCCGCTGGTATAACGAAGATTCCCGCTTTCGCGGGAATGACAATCTTTCTAATCGCCGGGTGTGACCGGCTCCCACATTTTTAAAGATATTCCTCAACGAGAGAATAATTCTTAATATATTGAAAAACTGGGTATCGGCAATATAATGTTCATATAAGCAGGTTAGTGAATGAATAAGAAGTTCAAGTTCAAGCAGAACTATATTGCGATCGAGGGGCCGATAGGCGTCGGGAAGAGCACGCTTGTTAACCTTCTCACGGAGCGTTCGGATGCAGTGAAGGTGATGGAGGATGTCGATAACCCGTTCCTTACGAGCTTCTACAGCGACAGGCCCGGTTCCGCATTCCAGACCCAGATCTTTTTCCTCCTGAACCGCCATCAGCAGCAGCTGGAGCTTAGGCAGCGCGACCTTTTTTCGGATCTCCTCATCAGCGATTATTTCTTTGTGAAGGATAAGATATTCGCGCATATTACATTGAACGATAGCGAGCTCAGGGTCTACAAGAAACTCTACGACCTGCTTATAGAGGATGTCCCCCTGCCCGACCTGGTGATCTACCTCCAGGCGGAGACCGATACGCTGATGAAGCGGATCAAGAACCGGGGGCGTTCCCTCGAAAAAAGCATCAACCGGGACTACATCGACGAGGTAAATAAAGCTTACAATTATTTCTTTTTTCATTATAGAATGTCACCCTTGCTTGTGATTGATACCACGAAGATCAATTTCATCAAGGATGAAGGAATGGTGGTGGACCTCGTGAGGCAGATAAACCAGACCGAGCGAGGCACAGTTTATTATAAACCGCCGGGAGCCTGATGGCACCGGACGTCCAACATTCCGATGTTTTTGTTTTTCACCCTATCCCGGGTTAAAGGGAAGGGAAGAAAGGAGCAAAGATGAGCACACAGACCGGGAACGGTCTTGGCAGGGTCACGATACCTTCCATCCTCAAGAAAAAATCCCGCGGCGAAAAAATAGTTATGTTAACAGCATACGACTATCAAACCGCCAGGATTCTCGATGATTCCGCAGTAGATATTATCCTTGTTGGTGATTCACTCGGCAACGTGATCATGGGCTACGAGAACACTATCCCAGTTACGGTGGAGGAATCCCTCCATTATACAAAAGCTGTCGCCCGCGCGGTGAAAAGGCTTCCGGTTATCACGGATATGCCGTTCCTCTCGTACCAGGTTTCACATGATGAAGCGCTGCAGAACGCCGGGAAGTTTTTGAAAGAAGGCGGCGCAATCGGAGTGAAAGTGGAAGGCGCATCGCCATTCCGAATCGAGACGATCAAGCGACTGGTCGATGCAGGCATTCCGGTTATGGGGCACCTCGGCCTCACCCCTCAATCGGTATACAAACTGGGCGGGTTCCGGACGCAGGCTAGGAAGCCGTTTGCTGCGGTTGATGTTGTTCGTAAATCAGTGGAACTCGAAGCTGCCGGGGTTTTCTCGATAGTACTGGAAAATATTCCGTCGGAGGTTGCGAAAGAAGCGACTGCCGCCGTAGAGATAGCGACGATAGGTATCGGCGCCGGACCGGATTGTGACGGGCAGGTGTTGGTGATAAACGATATCCTCGGATTCTCGGGGGATTTCATACCTCCGTTCGTGAAGAGATACGCGGAAATGGGTGAAGTGATCAAAGATGCTGTAAGCAGATTTTCTGATGACGTCCGTTCTGTCGCTTTCCCCGCTGAGGAACATACAACTAAAATGAGCGATGAGAACCGGGAAAAGTTTTACGAGATTTTGAGTAAAGAGAAGAAGAGATGATTACCGCAGGCGGAATAGATGAAGTAAGGCGCCTCATAGGCGAGGCGAAGAAAGCAGGCAAAACTATAGGTTTTGTGCCGACTATGGGAGCTTTGCATGAAGGGCACCTCAGCCTTGTTCGAAGGGCGAAAAGCGAATGCGATTATGTCGCCGTTTCGGTATTCGTGAATCCAACACAGTTCGGCGAAGGCGAAGACCTCGATAAGTACCCACGTGATATCGAAAAAGACAGCGCGATGCTGAGCGCCGAGGGAACTGACCTTTTATTCTTTCCAACTACTGATGATATGTACCCGGACGGGTTTGATACCTGGGTAGTGCCGGGAGGCCCGGCGAGTATACTCGAAGGTGAAAGGCGCCCCGGGCATTTCAAGGGAGTCTGCACCGTCGTGCTGAAGCTCTTCCAGATCGTCTCGCCGGATAAGGCTTTCTTCGGGCAGAAGGATGCGCAGCAGTTCACTGTGCTCAACCGGATGGTGATAGATTTAAACCTTGCTCTCCAGATGATAGAGTGTCCGATTGTGCGTGAAGCGGATGGGCTTGCGATGAGCTCGAGGAATGCTTATCTTAATAGTAAGGAGAGAAAAGCGGCTGTGATTTTCAACCAGGCTATTACCAGGGGCGCTGAGATTATTAAAGATGGGAACAGTACCCGCGATCAGGTAATCACCGAGATTAGCAAGGTTTTATCGAAAGAGCCGCTTGCAAGGCTGGATTATGCTGAGATAGTAAACGCGGAAGATTTTTCAGTAATTGAAAAGCCGCGTGGAGTTGTATATATTCTTATCGCCGGGTTTATCGGCGGTACAAGATTGATTGACAATATAAAACTTAAAATTGAAAAATAATTGGAGCGGAATATGAAATTTCATATGCTCAAATCGAAAATACACAGATGTCGGGTAACCGGGAAAGATATTAATTACGAAGGCAGTATTACCCTGGATCCTGATCTTATGGATGCTGCTGATATGGTGCCGTATGAGAAGGTGGATATCTATGATATCGATAACGGGAATAGGTTCACCACCTATACGATAGAGGGCGAAAGAGGAAGCGGTGATGTTATTTTAAACGGCGCAGCGGCTCGCCTTGTGGAAAAGGGAGACCTTCTTATTATTGTCGCCTATACGATTGTAGAAAATGAAGGGGATGCCCGCACGCATAAACCGACAGTCGTGCTGGTGGATGAGTATAACAGAATAAAAGAGTAGGTTATCATGCCTGAAAACGCAGTTTTAGATAAAGAACGTCTTACAGGGTTCATAGATGAAGAATTTGCGCTTGCGGAAGAGATCCTGGAACTTAAAAAAGAACGGAACGCCGTAATCCTGGCTCATAATTATCAGGTTCCGCAGGTTCAGCTGATCGGTGATTACCTGGGGGATTCTTTTGATCTCAGCAAACGAGCGGCTCAGACCACGGCGGATACGATTGTATTCTGCGGCGTATTTTTTATGGCGGAAAGCGCAAAGATCTTAAGCCCATCGAAAATCGTTCTGCTCCCGGAACTGAGCGCCCGCTGCTCACTGGCGGACAGCATCGAGGCAGAAGACGTGCGGAAGATGAAGGCGAAACACCCGAATGCGGTAGTGGTCACATATATAAATTCCTCTGCCGAGGTAAAAGCGGAATCGGACGTCTGCTGCACGTCTGCAAACGCTCTGAAGGTAGTTGAATCGCTCGATGAGGATGAAATCCTTATGATTCCGGATATCAACCTCGCGAACTGGGTGGAGAAACAGACAAGTAAAAAGATTATCAAATGGAACGGCGCATGTCATGTCCATCACCGCCTTACCGCTAAGGAGATAATGGATGCGAAAAAATTAGCTCCGAATGCCCCGGTGATCGCCCATCCGGAATGCCGCGAAGAGATTCTCGAGCTTTCCGATTATATCCTCGGCACATCCGGTATGCTGAAGCTTGCGAAGGAAATTAAAGACGAGGAATTGATAATAGCGACAGAACTTGGACTCGTGCAGCGTATGCAGCGTGAGAACCCGGATAAGAAGATCTATCCTGTCACGGTGCGTATGATCTGTGAATATATGAAAGAAACGACCTTGGAATCCGTGCGGGATGCATTGAAGATGGAGCAGCATAAGATTGACGTACCTGAGGAAATCCGGGTGAAGGCATATAAATCGCTGGATAGGATGCTCAGCGTAATCGGATAATAAATAATGGCAGAGGATAAAAAAATAAAACCTGCGGATGAAGGTATGGAATCGGATAAGCAGGGTGGTATAAAAAGAAGCGATATATATGCCCTGATTGCTGGAATACTTTTTTCAGCGCTTCCGTTTTTTTTCACCGGGGATTATATTTTCTTTCGCTTTCTTTTCTTTTCGTTTGTCGGATTTCAGTTTGGCTCGAGGGTTGGATTGATTTTTACCCTTCCCACAGCAATAGCTATGTTTTTTGCCCAGCCGGAATTGAGCGGTCTCGAGATGGATTCACCCGGTTTATACAAAGCAATGCTATTTGCAGCCCCTGTTCTTGGGTACATTTCGGGCAGGATTAAGGAATTCAAATCGAATCTGGATAAAGCCAATATAATTGTCTTTATTTTCTGTCTTGCTTTGGCCGGTCAGCTATACCTATGGATGATAGATAAGCCGGATATTATTGTGAAGATATTCATATTCTTGATGTTGATATGCGCGTTTTTCCTCTGGAAATATCGTACGCACATGAAGAATATCAAACTCTTTTTCTGGCTGCTTATGGCATATTATTTCACGGCATTTATTTTATTTTTCCCGATTACCCGTTTCACCGGTGATATAAAGAGTTTTTATAATTCTCTCGTGTATTTATTACCGGGTGATATCCTGGCGCTTTTCCTGGCAGCAGTGGTTTCCACACAGATGGATGTGATTCTTGATAGTTTTAAAAAAGCGAGGATTTCAGATGACCGTTAAAAGAAAACCTTCCTGGCTGAGGGTTCCGCCGCCTTGGGGGAGCGATTTCAAACAGGTTAACAATATACTTAAAGAGTACGGGCTGGAGACAGTATGTAAAAACGCCAACTGTCCGAATATCGGCGAATGCTACAACAGTGGGACTGCGACATTCCTTATCATGGGAAATGTATGCACAAGAAATTGCAGGTTCTGCAATATACAGGGCGGCAAACCTGAAAAACTCGATGTGAACGAGCCGAAAAAGGTAGCAAAGGCTGTCCAACTGATGGGACTGAAGTATTCTGTTATTACGTCAGTTACCAGGGACGATGTCCCGGATGGAGGAGCTGAACACTTTGCGGAGACAATCCGAAGAATTCGGGAGCTCTCACCGGAGTGTGATGTAGAAGTCCTTGTGCCCGATTTCAGGGGATCGGAAGATTCGGTTAAAACTGTGCTTGATGCTGAACCGACGGTGTTTAATCATAATGTTGAAACAGTGCCCCGCCTTTACAAGAATTTACGGCCAGGCGCGGATTATCGCCAGTCACTGGATTTATTAAAGTTCGCTCATTTGTACCGGAATGACATTCCTACAAAATCCGGCCTGATGGTCGGCGCCGGGGAAACCATAGACGAACTGAAGGAAGTGTTCACGGACCTTGCAATAGCAAATGTTCAACTTCTTACTATAGGCCAATATCTTCCACCTTCGCGTGAACATCATCCACTGGACAGGTTTTATTCGCCGGATGAATTTGACCAGTTAAAATTGGATGCCCTTTCCGCAGGATTAAAAGAGGTAACCTCCGCTCCGCTGGTGCGTAGCTCGTATCATGCACAGGAGATGGAAAACCGCCTTAAAGAATAGTTATTCCACAATTTTAAGTCGATCTAAAGACCTTTGTATAAAGCTGTCTTCTCGTAATCTGATATGTTATAATCTTTAAATGCTCTGGCATACATATTTTTTCCTCTAAGCACATGTCGGCATTGAAAAAACTGGTCAAAAGCATAAAATTATATGATGCAGGAGTGATAATAAAGCAGGTTGATCCAATGCGATTTTCACAAAAGTTCTTTGATTGGAAATAACTCTTTAACTGGACTTACCTGCTGAAGAAATTTGTTTAACAGAGTTCACTTAAGCCCTGGGATTGAAGGTGAAAGAATATGCATATTAACGACGTTTTAAAACTTGCCATTGAGAAAGAGGCCTCGGATATTCACATCAAGGTCGGTTCGTATCCTTATATCCGTGTACACGGAGAGCTGTTCCCACTTGTGGAAATGAGAAGGCTCACACAGGAGGATACGCTGAGGATGGCATTCGATTGTATGAGCGAGAACCAGAAGCAGAAGTTTCAGAAATACCAGGAAATAGATATCGCCTACAGTGTACCGGGGCTTGGAAGATTCCGTGTTAATATATTCCAGCAGCGCGGTACTGTTGGTATGGTTTTGCGTATTATTTCATTTGAGATTATTTCTATCCGCGATCTCGACCTGCCGCCGGTCATCGAACAGGTCGCTCTTTACCCCAGGGGTTTGATCCTATGTACCGGTACAACCGGTTCCGGTAAATCCACTACGCTGGCTTCTATTATCGACCATATTAACCAGCACAGGACTTGCCATATAATCACCATTGAAGACCCGATAGAATTCCTGCATAGAGATAAGAAAAGTATCATCAACCAGAGAGAGGTTGAGGTTGATACGAAAAGTTTCTCGGTGGCATTGCGTTCAGCCCTTCGTCAGGATCCCGATGTTATACTCGTCGGCGAAATGCGTGACTACGAAACAATTGAAACTGCCATCACCGCTGCGGAAACAGGCCATTTGGTTCTTAGTACCCTGCATACCACGGATGCCATGGAGACCATAAACCGTATTATTTCGGTCTTCCCGCCGTACCAGCAGAAACAGGTAAGGATGCAGCTGGCATCTGTTCTGAAAGCGGTACTTTCCATGCGCTTAATGCAAAAAGCTGACGGAAGGGGCCGTGTACCTGCCGTTGAGATTATGATTGCCACGAACTTCATCCAGGATTGTATCATCAACAAGGATAAGACAAGGATGATCCCGGATGCTATCGCTGCCGGCATCTCCCAATATGGTACCCAGACATTCGACCAATCACTTTATTTCCTGTATCGTAAAGAGCTGATCACCCTCGAAGAGGCGCTCAAAGGCGCTACCAACCCGGATGACTTCAAGCTCAAGATCCAGGGTATTGAATCCACAAGCCAGGCTTCACAGGCTCAGATGGAAGAGTCTATTTCCGATCCATTCGGTGGTGCAGGAGGTGATGCTTTCGGCACCGATGAAGGATTAAGCGGAAATCCTGATGATTTTATATTTAATAATTCCCAGGGATAATATTGTATGACCCAGCCTGGTGCCTGGGAAAAATCACTGGTCTATCTTACTTCCAGACCTCGTACTGAGCGTCAGGTAAAAGAATATCTTCTTAACAAGGGATTCGACTATGCCGAGGTGGAGGAAACAATCACTCAGCTCAAGGAAGCGAATTATCTAAATGATCTCCGTTTTGCGGAAGGTTTCGCCCGGGCACGCTCGGAGGGAAAACTTCATGGCAGGTTTCGGCTTCGGCGGGATATGATATCCAGGGGCGTTTCCCCCTCTACTGCGGATAAAGCCCTGGATGATGTTTATACATATATAGATGAAGAAGAAATTTTGGAAAAAGCATTGAATAAATGGATTCGAATCAACGGCAAACCGGATAATATTAACAGTAAAAAAAGATTAAATGATTACCTGTTCAGATTAGGCTTTGAACCTCAGGCGATTATCAGTAAAATAAGGGCGATAGGAGACAGCGATGAAGAGTAAGGATGTTAGAGAGAAATTTTTATCATATTTTGAGAACAGGGATCACAAACGGATTTCGAGCGCGTCTCTTATTCCGCGTACAGACCCTACACTGATGTTTACCAATGCAGGCATGAACCAGTTTAAGAATGTCTTCCTGGGAAAAGAAAAGGTTGATTATAACCGGGCCACCAGCTGCCAGAAGTGCTGCCGCGTTACGGGAAAACATAACGATTTCGAGATGGTCGGCAAGACCCCGAGGCACCATACATTTTTTGAGATGCTCGGTAATTTTTCTTTCGGCAATTATTTCAAGAAGGAAGCGATTGAATTCGGCTATGAGCTCATTGTGAAAGAATACGGCTTCCCTCTGGATAGATTATATTTCACGGTTTATAAAGATGATGATGAGGCATATGACCTCTGGCATAAACATATCGGCATCCCTGCGAATAGGGTTCTGCGTTATGATGAAAAAGAGAATTTCTGGGCGATGGGCGATACAGGCCCCTGCGGCCCATGCAGCGAAATACATTATGATTTTGGACCGGAATATTCAAAAGAGATAAAAAATCCCGAGCCGGCAAACGGTGGTGACCGGTTTATAGAACTTTGGAACCTGGTCTTTATGCAGTTCAACCGTACAGAAGACGGTAAGATGGAGCCGCTTGCCGCGCCGAGTGTAGATACAGGCGCTGGGCTGGAGAGGCTTTCTGCTGTTCTACAAGGCAAAGATAATAATTATCATAGTGATCTTTTCATGCCGTTGATAGAGCACCTGTCGGATAAAGCCGAGGTCGAATATGATGCCGATTCAGCTGAGGGGCTGGCTCTACGAGTCATGGCGGATCACATCCGCGCTGCAACTTTCCTTATCAGCGATGGCCTGCTTCCGTCGAACGAAGGCCGCGGATACGTCCTCCGTAGAATCCTCAGACGGGGCATCAGGTTCGCTAAAAAAATCGGTGTCGAAGAACCCTTACTTTTTGAATCATCCGGGTTCGTCGTTTCACAGATGAAGGATCAATATATCGAACTCGAACAATCCAGGGATTTCGTAGCCCGCGTCATCAAGAGCGAGGAGGAAAGGTTTAACTCCACTATTGCTTATGGAATGAATTATTTCAAAGAATTGATTGAAAGCCCTTCTATAAAAAAGAGTACAGTTGTTCCAGGCACTGAGGTATTCAAACTATATGATACCTTCGGTCTACCTCTGGATTTTACGAAGGATATGGCGGATGAATGGGGATTCCAGGTAGACGAAAAAGGCTTCGAAGCGGAGATGGAAAAACAACGTGAACGTGCTCGCAGTTCCTGGAAAGGTTCAGGCGCGGCTGCAGTTGATGACCTGTATATCCAGCTTGGCAATGAATTTAACTCAGAGTTTACCGGTTATACTGAAACAGAATCACAGGGCTTGCAAGTACTTGCTTTGATTAAAGATGGTAGCCGTGTAGAGAAGCTTCTGGAAAATGAGGAAGGCGAGATTATTCTCGATAAAACGCCATTTTACGGTGAATCCGGCGGTCAGGTGGGTGACCAGGGAAAGCTCAGCGCGTTGGAATTTGAAGCCCGTGTTAACAATACTGTCAAACCGGTTGCCAGTTTATTTATCCATAAGGTGAAGATTGAAAAAGGGACAGTTAAAACAGGTGATATATTAAATGCTGAAGTTGATGCCGAAAGGCGTAAGAATATTATGCGGAACCATACAGCAACCCACCTGCTGCAAGCGGCGCTTCGAAATGAACTCGGTATGCATGTAAAGCAGGCTGGCTCACTTGTGGAGCCGGATAGATTTCGCTTTGATTTTACTCATTTTTCGCAAGTCGGGCCGCGGGAACTGCGCAGGATAGAGCACTTTGTTAATGATAAAATATTGCAGAACCGTGAGGTCAGCTGGAAATATACAACTCTTGATGGCGCTATTGCCGAAGGCGCGATAGCATTATTCGATGAAAAATACGGAGATGAAGTCCGTCTCATTACTGTGGATAGTGTCAGCAAGGAGCTATGCGGTGGAACGCATGTAAACCGTACGGGTGATATCGGCTTATTCCGAATAGTCTCTGAAAGTTCTATAGCCGCCGGTGTACGTAGGATTGAAGCGTTGACCGGATGGGGAGCATTGAACAAGGCAGAAGCTACGGATTATATGATTGAAGAAACAGCAAAAAAAATGAAAACCTCAGTCGATGAATTGCCCCATATCATTGATAAACTGTTGGAAAAAAATAAAAAACAGGAAAAAGAAATCAAAGATTTGCAAATGAAGCTGGCAGAAGGCGGAAGCGCCAGTGATTCCGATGGAGAGGTGAAAGAAGTAAACGGTGTTAAAGTGTTTATTAACAGACTTGATCATCTTGATGCTGGAGGCCTCAGGGACTTTTCCGACAGGTTGAAAAATAAGCATAAAAGTTGTATAATTATTCTTGGAGCGTCTAAAGGGGATAAGGCGCTGATGGTTGCAAGCGTCAGTAAAGACTTGAGCAGCAAGATTGATGCGGTCAGCCTGATAAATAAAGTATCCAAAGCGATCGAGGGTGGTGGCGGCGGACGTCCTGATATGGCTCAAGCCGGGGGGAAAAAGCCGGAAAATCTTGATCTGGCATTAAAAAACTCGGAGAAAATAATTGAAGAGGAAATTAAAAGAGCCACATAGCCCTATAAAGATTGTAATTATATCAATTATTATTTTATGTTTTTGCGGGAGTACTTTACTTGCGGAGAAGGGGAAAAATTATATCTACCGTACTAAGGACGGTAAACTTCTTCTGACTGACCGGCCGCATAGTTCTGAATACGCCCAGCTTCTTAAAACATTTGAATCAAGGAAAGAACAGTTCTATACGCAGTATGGAAATTACTATCACGAGAAATATGATTCTCTAGTAAGGAAATATTCAAATAGGAACGGTCTTGATCCCGACCTCGTGCACGCTGTCATTCAGGTGGAATCAGGGTATGATTATACTGCCGTTTCACCTGCCGGGGCTAAAGGGCTTATGCAACTTGTGGATTCTACTGCCGATTCGCTTGGGGTCCAGAACGTCTACAGCCCGGAGGAAAACATTCGTGGTGGTACAGAGTACTTGTCGAAGATGCTCTCGCGCTATAACGGTAACCTGACTTTAGCTCTTGCCGCTTACAATGCTGGACCGACTAATGTTGATAGATATAAAGGTGTTCCTCCGTTTTCAGAGACCAAGAGATATATTCAGAAGATCAGGAATATTCTAGGTGGCAGAGAAATATCGACCTCAAATTATAAAACTGTTCCGTTAAAAGACAAACCTGCGCCAAAACTACAATTGGAAAAACGGGATGGTAAATACGTAATAGTTTCAAAACCTGTACGTAAATAATTTTCTCTCTTTTATCAAATCATCTTCTTTTTTGAAATATATGAAGTTATATGTCCCACTATAGTTATTAATATAAATAGTTGCTAATTAATACAGTATAATAGTTGAACTAATTCATCAATTGATATATATTGTATTATGTATTGGGGCGAAAAATATTTTTAAAATTAATAGGAGAAGTGTCATGGAATATCAGGCAAAAAATCCGAACGCAAAAGTTATCGGTGGGTCAATATTGGCTTTTCTAGCTTCGTTGACCAATAGAGAACTTGGGCTTAAATACCTTGAAAAACATGGTATCACTGATGTTAAAGCTGATGGCTGGTACTCACACCAGGCATTACTTTCAGCGGAAAAAGACCTTGTGGACGCTATCGGTGTTCCAACTGCCCTTGAGGGAGTGGGAGAAAAAATACCTGATAATGCAAAAATGCCGGAATGGAAAGACATATATGAAGTCTTTGAGAATTGGACTAATGTTTATATGAACAATCACCAGGGAGATAATGAATCCTATTTTAAAGTGATTGATAAGACAGAACACTCAATCAAAATAGAGACTAATAATGCATACTCTTGTGCATTTGACAGAGGGCTTTTCAGGGCCGTAGCAAGAAAATTTTTCCCCACAGCGAAAGTTACTGAAACGGGGAATAAATGCCGAGCAAAGGGCGATAACATTTGTGTATACCATATCGTCTGGTAAGTTTAGATTTATACTATTTGTTGAGTGATTAGTGAGGATGCAATGTGTAAGCGGAATAATATCTTATTTACGAATTTATATTGCAATCAAGAAAGACACTCAGTAAATGGAGTTTAAATCAAAGAATCCTGATGTAAAAGTTTCCGGTGGCGCGATACTCGCGTTTCTCGATGCTCTCAATAATCGTGAACTCGGTCTTAAATATCTTGAGAAACATGGAATTCTTAATATCGAGGCAAAGAAATTCTATTCCCAGCAAGCGTTTCTTCTCACACAGAAAGATCTTGCGGAAACAATGGGTGTAGCCATCGCGCTTGAAGCTACCGGTGCCAATATTCCACTGGAGTTGCCGCCTGAAAAAGCAAAAACTGTTTTTGAAATATTTGAAAATTGGCAAAAGCATTATATGGATAATAATATTGGAGATACTGAATCTTACTTCAGGATTATTGAAAGAGGCGAAAATTATCTCTTACTTGAAACCAATAATCCATATCCATGCGACTTTGACCGTGGTTTGATAAAAGCATTTGCACATTTTGTTCAACCGGAAGCGAAGGTTGTTAAATGGGGCAGTAAGTGCAGATCACATGGGGATGATGCGTGCACTTATCATATAAGCTGGAAAGAAGAACTTTCCATGGATTAATTATAATGAATTACGGTATTATATCCGGGATTAGTTCCTGCCGGGCAAAATACAAATAAATGGGGCTTTTTTTGATTTAACAAACATTAAAGGAGAAAAATATGGAATATCAATCTAAAAACTCAAATGTCCAGGTTAGCGGAGGAGCGATTCAGGCTTTTTTGAATTCGCTAAACAATAAAGAACTTGGTATTAGATACCTGAAGCAACATGGTATTGAAAATCTTGAAGCAAATAAATTTTATTCTCAGCAGGCTTATCTTCTGGCCCAGAAAGACCTGGTAGCTGCTATTGGAGTTCCGACAGCTCTCGAAGGGGTTGGGGAAAAAATACCGGAACAGCTTCCACCTTCCAACGTTAAAGATGTTTTTGAATTATTCGAGACATGGATTAATCATTACCGAGCAAATAACCAGGGAGATAATGAGTCTTACATCAGAGTTACTGAGAAGGGTGAAAATTATCTATATCTTGAAACCAATAATCCCTATCCATGTGCTTTTGACAGGGGGCTTATCAGGGCTTTTGCACGGAAATTCCATCCTACTGCAAAGGTGACAAAAGTCGGAGATAAATGCCGCGCAAAAGGTGACGCTGCCTGTACCTATCATATATTCTGGTAGAGATAAATATTCTAACGAAAAAGGACATACTAATAGTATGTCCTTTTTATTTCTAAATTTCTTTTGCTAATTGTCAACTGTGACATTATATTATATATACCGTGGGGCTATATTTTATGTAAATATGGAAGGAAGATTATGGAATATCAATCTAAAAACCCAAATGTTCAGGTTGCAGGTGGTGCGGTTCTTGCCTTCGTGAATTCACTCACAAATAAAGAACTTGGTCTCAAATACCTTGCAGCGCATGGCATCACGGAGATTCAATCGGACAAGTTATATTCTCAACAAGCTTATCTTGATGCTTTGAAGGATCTGGTTAAGGCTATTGGCGTTCCGGGTGCTTTGGAAGGTGTTGGAGAAAAAATACCCGATTACCTGCCTCCGATGAACGTAAAGGATGTTTTTGAATTATTTGAAACCTGGATTAACCACTACAGGGCCGCAAACCCCGGCGACAATGAATCATATATCAGAGTAACTGATAAAGGGGAAAACTATCTTTATATTGAAACAAATAACCCTGTTGCATGCGCTTTTGACAGAGGGCTTATCAGAGCTTTTGCTCGGAAGTTCCATCCAAATGCTAAAGTAACCAGTAATGGTGATATGTGCCGAGCCAAAGGAGATGCAGCCTGTTTATACCATGTGTTCTGGTAGAGTAGGTATTACTTATTAATCTGCCCCACGCATAAGCAGGGAACATACTTTTGTATGTTCCTTTTTTATTTTATTGATTTATGGTTATTTAAGATCCCTTCCTTTTCCTGAATCAGTGATTGCTACAAGTTCATCCGGATAAGGATGGATATATGATTGTTCAAGAAGGTATTTGTTATCAAAGCGGATAGCCCATACTTTGAGGATATGTATCAGAACACTCAATGGAATCCGTTCGTCTCGGTACTGTTCAATGAGGGATAAAAAATACTGTTTTTCATCCGCAGCCAGTTCTTTTTTCATTCCACCCATAGCATGCTCAAGAACATTGATATGTGAATTGAATCTCGCTGCTTTTATCAACGCGGTTTTTAATAAAGAATGATAATCTTTAAAGATTTTTTCCACGGGTGTCTCCGGGTAGCTTGCGATTATCCTGCCCATTTCACGCATACTTGATTGATTATAAGCCATCAGAAGAAGTTTATTTGATGAATGAAATTCCATCAGCTCGTTGATTTTTCCTGAGCCTGAGATTTTCCTGAATCTTGCCAATGTGAAAAGCCCTGTAAGAAAGTGCTCTCTTAGTGTGAAGTTTTTCAATCTGCCTTCATCCTCTATCGCTGCTCCGATAAAATATTTTAAAACTGCACCGCCGAAAAACCCGGGCGCTTTAAAAGCTGCTGCGTTTTTCGAAAATCCGTAGTAGCTCCTGACGTTTGCAATGCCGCATGACGGGGATCCAAATTTCAGTATAAATCCGTCCACATCTTGTATCGATTTAATAAAATTCTCGGTGAAGCCCTCCATCTCCTGCGTCACATCTCTGCCTGTTGCCGGCTGATAGAGATGGAAATTTTCCTTCTCATAGACGATCCTGATTGGTTCGCGTGGTACTCCAAGCCCGATCTCGACCTCCGGGCAGATGGGGCGAAAATCAATGAATTTTTTAAGCTGTTCGATAAATTTATCCGGTATTACCTGCGCGTTATAACGGCAACGGTCAAAAGTCAGGCATTTACTGATAATTACGGTTGGTTTAGGAAAATCTCTCATAAAACAACTCCGGGATTGGTATTAATATAACATAATTTTTAAATAAGGTAATTGAGTTTTTAACATGTATATAAACCGATACGGATTGGTTATAACAAAATGGGGAGCTTTTCAGCTCCCCTTATAAATTGGAAAAATGCACAATTAAAACAAGATTTTTGCGAGCGTCAGAAGTCCGAAAAATACTGTCGCGTAACTTATATACCTTCGTAACATGGATGCCGGCAACACTTTGACTGTCCAGGCTGATATCGGGACGGATAATATCCCCCCGATGGCCAGCGGCAGGGCGAGCCGCCAATAAGGCAAGCCGTAAGTGACAGCGTAGAGAGCCAGGCCTATAATGCATACTATACCTTCAGCCATAGAAGTGATCCCGACGGCTTCTTTTTCCTGTACGCCCATGATAACCTGCCCGCCTGTGAGCAGCGGGCCATATCCGGCGCCGGATATTCCTTTGTTAAATGCTGCGATACCACCAAGGATGTAAATCTTTTTCCTGCTGTATCCGCCCAGGAATTTCTTTCCGATCATTATAAAGACACCCATAGCAAGAAGCATTAACGCTATATAGATTTTTACGATGACCCTGGGTAGACTGATCATCAGGAAAACCGCAAGAACTGTTCCAACTAATGAAAAAAGAACGATAATCCTTACTATTCTTCGCGCTTCCGTTTTGCTGCCGAGGTCGACATTACCGAGTTTATGATGGAAAAATCCGGCTGACAATCCTGTGATAAATTCTGAGAAAAGTATTGCCGGGATGGCATCGATAGCTTGAAAACCCAGGATGATCAGCGTGGGAGTCAATATGGTTCCGTATCCCATTCCGATCGAAGAGTCGACATATTCTGCTAAAAATGCAATACATACCAGCCAGAGCATCAGGACTTTCGCGTTATGCACCTCTTCGAGGTAGGTAAATCCTTTACTGAAAGTCAGGTAAATAAGCGCGGCGGCGCTGAGCAGCATGAATGCGACCCATATCCTTTGTATGATTGCTCTTTGTTTTTCGCTCATATTTTTCTCCTGTCGAGGTTGATTCTGCGCAGGGAAAAATGTAGAGCCTGGTGAGATTCCTAAACGGTATACTCCTCACCTGAGGGGATTATTAGCCAGGATCGGCTGATTCCACTTATTGCAGCTGTACCGCTTTTATTTGAGTACAGCGGCGGCAGAAGATAGCCATTCCATATATAACTTCAGTGTATCTATACTAATTCTCGAAATCAGGTATGCATTGATGAAGGTATCAGAGATGACTGAATTCGTTTTTCCCGCAACAGAATGGTAAAAACTGGTCAAGGCTTTTACCACTTTCAATTTAGGTTTTTAGGAGTTGCTTGTCAAGCGGCAACTGTTTCTTTTTCAGTACCTTAATACAGCGGCGATTCCGCCAATATCGGTAAGCCCCTGTATCCCCTCGGCGAATTCCACTTTGGCGCTGGTAAGCTCTGCCAGTTCGACTAGCTCTTCCGCAAGGTCGACTTTGAACACGGAATCCGAACCGCAGGCGGGGCATTTTGTGAGGTCTGCTCCGGCCCATAGGTTTTCGCAGTCCCGGCAACGGGCGCCTTTTGGGCTTGATGATTTGTTTATAAGGATTTCTTCCACGCGTCCGGTCTTCAAGGCTTCCAGGGTTTTTTCCGCACCCAGCACGGCGAGGCCGTGGCTTTTGTAGCGGGCTTTTATCTTTTTCCAGAGGTCTCGTTCCTCTGCTCTCTCGGCTTCCTCGAAGAGGCTGTAGGTTTCCTTTTCGATTTCGTTCTCGCCTTTCGAAAGGTCTATCTGCTTCTCGCCGATTACCTTGTCTTTCAGGTGTTTCGGCATCTCATCGAGTATCAGGCTGATTGTCTCCTTCGTCCCGGCGAGGATTATGCGGGAGAAATCTTCCACTTTCTCAAGTTCGGCGAGGTGGTTTACTATATCTTTAGTATAGTGTTTCAGTTCCTTGTCTCTGCGCCGTTCGTAGCGCTGTTGGGACCATCCGCCGACCTTTACATGGTTCTTGATGTCGCCGCGGATTTTTTCCTCATCAGTCATGGAGCCCATACTGACGGAGTAAATCTTCGTGGTCCGGTTATCGGTAGCGATGATAATATATGTCTCATATTCATCCTGCATCATCGCGAGCGGTTTGATATACGGTGATGAATCCACACGGAAGGCTGTATCGAATTTTAATTCCGGTTTGATAACTTCCAGCAAGTCGATCATCCAGCAGGCTATCAGGCAGAGCGAGCCGGATTTGTATTTGTGCTTCTCGAAGTAGTTATCGATCAGTTTGCAGTTCTCGGTGAAATGCTCCGCTTCATCCGGCTGTTCCTTCAGGAGCGCCGATGTCTCTTGCTTCCACTTGTCATAAGCCCTCAGGTATTCCGGACCGGAAAAGTACAACGTCACAAATGACCTCTCCCCGCTGGAAAGACCCGATAATTTCCGTAAATCAATCTTATCTGACATTATTATTCCTTATTTTCTTAGAACCTTAACAGAGAATTTGTTCAAATTCTAATGAAACTGGAAGATTTCCCTTTTTTATTTAATGTTTTCGACGTTGTTATAGGGAATACCTTTATGTTTTCTTCGTTGTACATTCCTAAAATAGGAGAAAAGAGATGATAAAGATAAGAATGTTATTAATTGCAGTGGTGGCCATGGCGCTGGCGGTAAATGTGAGCGCTGAAAGTAATTTTGAATTTGATATTGAAGGCGGATGGGTTTCCTCCGGGTATAACGATGTGAGGATACCGAACGAGGGCGGAACGCTGTTCTCGCTTTCCGAGGATTTATCTATAGATTCCAAAGCATATTTCCGCCTCCGGGCGAGTTACTGGCTGGGCGAGCGGCATGTGATCTCCGCCCTGTACGCACCGCTTTCGTTCGATGCGTATGGAATCCTGCCGGGTGATATCCATTTCAACGGGACCGATTTCCCGGGTGGTAGCGAGGCGGACGGCTTTTTCATGTTCAATTCATACCGCCTGACTTATCGATATATGATAGTCAAGAACGAGGATATCCAGTTCGGGATCGGCTTCACGGGTAAGATCAGGGATGCGGAGATCAGCGTTGACGCTGCGGGGCTTTATTCTTCAAAGACGAATGTCGGCTTCGTACCGCTCTTGAATCTCTATCTCAAATGGAACTGGAGTGAAAATTTCGGCCTTCTTATAGAGGCGGATGCCGCAGCCGCGAAGCAGGGACGCGCGGAGGATGTCCTTACTGCCCTATTCTACAAGCTGAATGATAACATGACTCTCAAGGCTGGTTATCGTTTCGTGGAGGGTGGCGCTGATGTAGATGAAGTCTATAACTTCGCCTGGATTCATTACGCAGCCGCGGGAATAATTTTTAGTTTTTAAGGTATTTATAGGCTGAAAAGTAAGACTTCACACTTATCTACCTTTGAAATTAGCCCCTTCCTTAGCCAGGAAGGGGTTTTTATTTTATCCGGATTATTTGGCGCTTAATAGGAAACAAGTTTCAGTTTTTCAGAAAATAGTTTTAAAAATTCCCTATCCAGAATTTTGATGGAATCGAATGAGTCGAAATGCTGCCTGAACTCTTCTTTTGATAGAGCGCAGCCGAGTGTAAGAGAGGTCAGATCTTTAATAAATTTCTCAGAATCGTCCTGTTGAATCGGTATCATCTGTTCGAGGGGTTTAATGGTAATTAGCTCTACTCTTTTTACCTTTAAAGATTTAAACGCCCAGCCACCGTTTTTAACAATGCCGATAATACTTATATATTGCCTGCCGGTCTCGAATTTTTTCCTGTAAGCCTTGAAAATAAAATATGAATATCTGCCTTCTGCTGAGAGATTTTTTTCGAGTATTATATCCAGCAGGTATGAGGTTGGAATCAACGTCACCTCGGTCTCATTCATGTTGGTAAGTAGATTTTCAAGCGATTTTTCAGCCGGGATTTTCTGCCAGATATCGGCTGCATTGATCATATAACAGGAGATATTCGGAGTCAGGTTGGATTCATCGAAACCATATAACAAAAGCTTCGAAATCTTCCCTTCTTCCCATCCATCCGTGAGCAGCTGGAAATTCGCTTTGTTTATCTTTCCGTCCTCACTAACAAAATTGGGGTAATTTTCAGGATTATAATTTTTCGCATAACATCCGAAACGGTTAATTATCTGGTCCCTGGTAGCCAGGTTCAATCTAAGCCTGTCGAGATAATAATTAAGTTTTACGGGTGGTATAGTTCCACCGGCGAAAGTAAACCGGTACAGCTTCCGCATAAATTCCTTATCATCCGCTTCCTGCCCCGGAATCCATGAAGACAAATCCTGGATATCGATATGATAATCAAGAAGTTTTGAGGTAAAAATGCTGCTTTTCCGGAAAACTGCGATTTTACGTGTGGAGTTATATTTATTCAGCGAACGAGGAATTTCGATGAAGCTAAAGTCCTCGAATACCGGAAGGTTTTCCCCGGATGAAAAGAAAAACCTGGCGGCATCGCCGCGGAATAAAATCAGTATATCCTTATCTCCCATACCGTTAAAAGTTTGAACGAGGGTGTTATCATTTTTATAGAAATCGAGTTTATCCCGGATAAATGCAGTGACCACCTGCTCCGGGTAGCTGTAGGAAAGAAAATCTTCCTTCGATATCAGGAATCGCGAATTTTCATTATCTTTCGCGATATCGACAAGCAGATGGTACTTAGTTTTCAGATGAGGCTCGGTTACCTTCACCGATGTTTTCGCTGAGTTATATGAAGTAAAACACAGTGCGATTGAAAGAATAAATATGGCACAAAAAGCCGGAATCCTAATCCGGTTTTTTTCTTTTGCAACTCTATAGAGTTTTTGGAACGTCAGTATAATCCCCGTTCCAAGGAAAATCGCAAGGCCCGGGTAAAACGGGAACATGTATCGTACCAGCCTCGAAGCGGAGATGGATAAGAGAGCAAGCGGCACAGCAAACCAGAGCAACGGGAAAAGCCATGTTGCATACTCCCTGTTCTTCCGGTTGAACAATATATAAAGAATCACCATCAGCGGCACCCAGAGAAACCACTTCCCGGTAACATTCTGGATGTTATTGATATGCGCGAGCGGTTCATGGTAACCCGGCTGGCTGGAGAACCCTCCTGAAATCCGCTGGATCAATTCCACCCGGATGAAGTAGCTGATGTTTTTATCCTGCGCCAGGAAATATGGGACCAGCCAGAGTGCGACCAGCAGGCAGAAAATCAGGATGGTATAGATGAATTTCCTGTTGAATATCTTTTTATCTTTTATCAACAGGTAGAGATACACGATGAACAGTGCGATTAAAACGGCTATATGTTTATAATAAAAGGCGAATCCGGCGCCGAAAGCCGCCAGGAAGGGATACCATTTTTTCTCATAATATCGAAGTGTTCCCCAGAAGAGGATAAGCATCCCCATGAAAAACCCGGTATCATACCCGTTCATCCTTGACCAGTAATCCCGGTATAGATCATAGAAGGTCATAAATATAAAGACAGATAACAGGGCAGCCCACCTGTTTTTGCTGAGTTCGTAAGAAATCTGGTAAAGGAATATTAGAGATACCAGGCCGAGCAGGGCGCTCATCAGCCGGAGCGAGAAACCGTTTACCCCGAAGATGTTTAGCGCTAACTTCTGGAGCCAGCTCTTAAGTGGTGGTTTAAAAAAATGCGGAAGGTCGTTTTTTTCCGCAGGGTACATGTTGTCGTTAACTGAATCCCTGATATCGATAAGGCTGTATATCGATTCATCGGGATAGTGGGGAGTATTTTTGCCCAGGTTGAAAAAGTTCAGGAAAATTGCAAATGCCGATATCACCAGCATTAATGTGATGAAGATAATGGATGAGATTTTTTTCTGGTTTATTGCGGGCATATCATTAATCGGGCGTTTTACACTATTTTATTTCTTTTTGAAATGTTCGGGTATCTCTTCACCGATTTGATGAATCCGGTAGGTCGGGTAAGCGAAATCAATTTCCGGATGCCTCGCAAACTCCAGGAGAACTTTCTGCGCAATAAAGTTTTCAGATGATCTCATTTTTCTTGTATCCGTCAGGTACCGCATATTAAGTTCCACACCGAAATCAATAATCTTTGTCCATACAATCGGCGTAAGGTTTTTATACTGTATGACGTGTTTATCCGTGAGCTTTCTTATTTCCTCCCGCGCAGGCTCATCCACCTTCAATTCTTTTGAACGTAGTATTTCAGTCAGGATTTCTTTTGCCTTCTGCCAGTCGCTTTCAAATGTGACGACAATCGGTATCTCGTGCCACACATATTTAAAACCCTTGGTATAGTTATATACATTCTCATTGAAGACCTGGTCATTGGGAGCGTAAACAATCCTGCCGGTGCTTTGTTCATCCTTAAACCAGTTTCCGACCTCGAGGAGGATTGTATAATATATAGTGATGTCGATAACATCACCGATCAGGTTGCCGATTTGAATCCGGTCGCCTATTTTGTATAGTTTTTTTGTAAGAATGATTATCCATGCGTAAATTTTGATTGCGGGCTTATGCAACGCTACAACTAATGCTGCGCCGAGGCCGCCAAGAATAGCGCCCAGAGCTGTAACGTTTTTAACCCAGTATATGGCTATAAAAATGACTGATGCGAATCCTATGATGTAGTAAATCAACTTCCGGTATGCATGCCGTTGAAAAATGTCATCGACTTTACGGTTTATAAGGATTTTAAGTAAAAAAGCTATCAGGTATAAGCCGACCACAACACCCAGAGTAATACCAGCGCGGATTAAAAGTGATGTGACTTCAGCATCTTTCATTCAGCAATTATAACATTTCAGGGGACTTATTTAAATATTTATGTGTGATAATTTTTACAGCCCTTGACCTGCCATGTACATACAGATAGAATCACTCCTTAATTTAAATGATTCATTATAAAGAATGCTGAAAGATATCTGGGCTAACAGGACATTAATCTGGGCGTTTACAAAGCGGGACCTGCGGGGGAGGTATGCGGGTTCTACAGTTGGTTTCCTCTGGAGCGTCATTCACCCGCTTGCGATGATCCTGGTTTATACAATTGTCTTTTCAGAGATCATGAAAACAAAACTCCCGGCTACCGCTGAACTGGGGCAAATGGGATACGTGGTGTATCTCTGCGCGGCGATACTACCATGGATATCGATGCAGGAAACACTAATACGTTCCTGTACGGTTTTTATCGAATATTCGGCTCTCATCAAAAAAGTTTCATTTCCCCCTGTTATTCTTGTCGCATATATAGTGACAGCGGGTTTTATTAATATGCTTATCAGCTTCGGTGTCTTTTTTATCATTATGTTTTTAACCGGTGTTGGATTTGGGATACATATCCTGCTCCTGCCGGTTTCTTTGCTGATTTATTATCTATTCACTTTTGCAATGGGCTTGATTCTCTCATCCGTGAACGTATTTTTCCGTGATATGCAGCAGATTGTATCAATTTTCCTGACGGTCTGGTTCTGGGTCACACCAATTGTCTACCTACCAAAAGCGTTGCCGGAAAATCTGAGATTTGTGACTGAGATGAACCCGATGAATTACCTGATGAATCTTTTCCGCGACCCTATTTTCGAAAACCAGTTTTACCACTGGAGAGAAGCAATACTTTTTACGATATCTTCATTACTGTTACTGATAATCGGCCGCGCAATACATAAAAAACTGAGGAAACATATACCTGATGAAATCTGATGATCTGGCTATTAAACTGACAAACGTACATAAGAAGTACAGACTCTACAGCAGCCCAATATCCAGGCTGAAGGAATGGATCACACTGGGTAAGAGGCCGACCCATCATGATTTCTGGGCGTTAAAGAATATAGATCTTAAAATTAAAAAAGGCGAAGCGCTTGGTGTTATTGGCGAAAACGGTTCAGGGAAAAGCACCCTGCTAAAGATTATCTCCGGAACAGCTTGGCCTACAATCGGAGAAGTCGAGACAAACGGCCGTATATCCGCACTGCTGGAGCTGGGAGCCGGCTTCCATCCTGATTTTTCCGGCAGGCAGAATATATATATAAATGCACGCCTGCTTGGATTGACCGATAAAGAGATCGATGAACGGTTTAATGATATCGTCCGTTTTGCTGAACTCGGACAGTTTATAGATGCCGCTGTGCGGACATATTCTTCAGGCATGTATGTGCGCCTTGGATTTTCGGTCGCCTCACATGTTTCCCCGGAGATATTGATTGTAGATGAAGCTCTCTCCGTCGGGGATGACTATTTCCAGAAAAAATCGATTGACCGGATAAAAAAATTCCGCGATGAAGGAGTGACCGTAATTTTCGTATCGCACTCTATGCCGACGATTACCCGTTTCTGCGATCGCGCTATTTGGCTTCGTGAAGGAATCATCGAAGCTGAAGGCGAGGCCAAGGAGATCGTGAATGAATATCAGCGGTACTGCTACAGGCATACTTTCGAGCGGTTGAAATTGCAGGGAACTACAGATACAGAGCTTAAACCGGAAGAACAGCCGATACTTGAAGAACAGGTTTGGGGTTCGGGTAAAGTTAAGTTTACGAAGGTCGCAATTCTGAATTCCAATGGGGAGGAAGTCCGTTCCCTGGAGCAGGGCGATGATGTTCGAGTTCGCCTCAGCTATTATGCATTTGAGAAAATCAAGGAGCCGATATTCGGGCTCAATATCCATACCATACATGGTGTATATATCTACGGAACTAATAATTATAATATCCATCCAAATACTATCGAGTATATCGAAGGCCCCGGTTATGTGGATTTCGACCTAACCAATATGATTCTGCATAAAGGAAAGTATTTCCTTTCAGCTATGGTATTTGATGAGCCTGATGACCCTTATTGGCAGAATCCATGTGATTGGCATAACCAGGCTTATGAGTTTATCGTGTTTGCCCCGACCGAGGCGCATGGATTGGTGGCTTTCCCGGGCAAATGGAGCGATCCAAAAATAATGGATAACGAATCAGAGTATGGTGTACCAGCTGAGATTGATCTTTCGAACCAGTGGCATTTTCATTTTCTGGATGCGAACTGGTACAAACCGGAGAAGGATAAAGGGAATATTAAGTATTCGTGGTCCAAGGGAGATGCATCTTTTCTTATTTTACAGAAAAAAGGTAAAAAGAGTCTCAAGCTTAAGTTGAAAGCTGCACATCCGAAGATGAAGAAAAATCCGGTCACTGTAGATATTTTTATAAATGATAAAAAAATTGGGAATTATCTGTTTGCCGATACATCCTGGCAGGAGGTTCAATTAAATTATGAGACGCCTGAAAAAGACCAGGTAGTAAAGGTAACTATAAAACCGGCTCGAACCTGGAGCCCAGCCGATATCGGCCAGGTAGGAGATGATCGGAAACTGGGTATAGCTTTATCACAAGCTTCTTTTATTTAACCACTTCCAGAAAAATCCGAAAATCTAGTTTCTTGTTTTTAAAGACTGTTCTGATATAATTATTTCATACCTTTAAATATAGGAGATTCTTGAAATGAGAAATTTCGTTCTTCTTCTTATCGTTGCTGCCGCCATAGCTTTTATTGTTGGAAGTATAACAGCTTTTCTTGGCAACATTTTTCTAATTCCTCCCGCCGGCTACTGGCGCGGTACTGTTGCACTGCTGGGATTTGCAATTGCCCTGATGCTTTTCTCGGATTTCACCAAGGGCAAGAAAAAATAATTACCTGATAATTCGATAGAAAATTAGACCGATGATTAAAAAGGCGGCCATTGGCCTTGTAGTGATAATTGTCTTATATGTTGGAGGCTCTTACTTTTTCGGAAGCGAAGAATCTAAAATCAGGGATATTATTGAAGACGCCACCAGGGCAGTAAATAATGAAAGTGTTGGCGATCTCTTTTCCGATGTTGCGCTTGAGTTCCAGGATGCAAGCGGAATAAAGTATCTACCGGCAAGATATATCATGACGAATTTTTTCAATCAGACTGATAACGTTAACCTGCGAGTTGAAATTGCCAGTGTGAATATTAACGGAAAGGAATCAACTGCGGAACTAAACCTGATTCTCAGCGGTTCTAAGGGAGGGAATAGTTACCATATCCTTGGAGAACCTGACAACCCAACTATTATTGTGTTAAGGCTCAAAAAAGGCATTACCGGCTGGAAAATCCATCGTACTGAGAATATCAAGCCCTCACGGGAGTTCATTTCGGGTAAATCGAATTAATATCCAATTCTCTCCTATATATTAGTTCTAAATGTATACCACTTGACTTTGCACGCTCATCAATCTAAATTAATTAGTGTAGAGGGGCAATTATCGTTTTCCTAATTACTCTATGTGGGAAATCTCTATATGAAAAGCAGTGCTGAAAAAATTTATTCTCTTTTAGAGCGAATCAGCGATGACAATCTGAAATCAGAACTGCTGCAGGCTTATCTTGATTTAGCAAAATATGAAAGAAAATATCATCTGCTGGAGTCCATATCTAGTGATATCATCTGGGAACTTAATAAAGACGGAGTAATAACCTACGTTTCGACAAACACCGATGCTATTGTTGGGTATACACCGGAAGAACTTATCGGTAAGACAATATTCGAATTTATGGAACCTGAAGAATCCAGTAAAATGATGGAGATTTTTCGTCAAATTGCTTTAGCAAGTGGATCGATCATGGATCTTGAAAGTAAGGTTATCCATAAAAATGGGGATAAAGTTACATTATTAGTAACAGGTGTTCCACTTATAAATGAGTATGGGGAGATTCAGGGATTCTGGGGATTAAACCGGGATATTTCCAGGAGGCTTTTAGCTGAACAAGCTTATGAAGAACGGGAAGCACAATTGCAGAGTATTTTCCGTTCAGCGCCTGTAGGAATAGGCGTTATTTCCAACAGGATTATGCAGTGGGCGAACAAACATGTATTGGATATGTCGGGATATACATTAGATGAAATGATTGGGAAGAGCACAAAAATCTTTTATGTATCTGAGGATGAATATTTGCGTGCAGGGAAAGAGCTTTATCAGCAAATACAAAAAAACGGTATAGGAAGCGTTGAGACACAGTTTCGAAAAAAAAATGGTGATGTAATCTATGTCATTATGAGTGCTTCACCTATTGATCCTTCAGAAACATATCAAAATGTGACATTTTCAATACTTGATATCACTGAAATGAAACAAGCAAGGGAAGAGCTGCGCAGGAGCGAGTTAAAATACAGGAATCTTATTGAAACAAGTCCCTTCGCTATTACTCTGATGAATCTTGAGGGAAAAATTGTTTTCACAAACAAAAAACTTTCTCAGATGCTTGGGTATGACAAACCGGAAGAACTAATAAATATATTTGCCTTGAACCTTATTGCACCTGATGAAAGGAAAAGGATTGAAGAAACTTTCAGGGAGGTTATAGACTCGGATTCAGTGTACTCAGGGGAATTCAAACTTCTGAAGAAAAATGGAAAAGAAATAATCTCTCATCTTACTGTAAACCTGATCCGTGATGATAAAGGTAGGCCTGAAACAATACTGAGTATTGCGCAAGATATTACTGAGAAAAAAATAATTGAGGGTGAATTAATTAGATTTGAGAAACTCGAATCCCTGGGAGTTTTAGCCGGAGGCATCGCGCATGATTTTAATAATATTCTAGCGGCATTATTGGGCAATATAGACCTTGCAAGGCTTTATATAGATAACAGGAGTAAGCTGGAAGAAAATCTTCAAGAAGCAGAAAGAGCTATCAGCCAGGCGACTTCATTGACTCATCAGCTGTTAACTTTCTCAAAGGGTGGATCTCCAATTAAAGAAGCCACAGATATAGTCGATATAATCAAAGAGACTTCAAAATTTATTCTCAGAGGTTCAAGCGTTGTTTGTTCAATTTTACCCGGAGAGGATATTCCACCTGTTGATGTAGACAGGGGCCAAATCAGCCAGGTGTTTAATAATATTATTCTGAATGCTGAGCAAGCGATGGATAAACAGGGGGTGATAACGATTACAATTGAAAATTGTGATAAGCTTCCTGAAAAATTTCTTATGCCACCAAACAATCATAATTGGATAAAAATCAGTATTATCGATCAAGGCAAAGGAATTTCGAAAGGGGACCAGGAAAAAATCTTTGATCCATTCTATACGACAAAAAAAACAGGTAGTGGGCTGGGACTGGCAAGTACACATACTATTATTAAAAATCACAATGGGTTTATCGATGTGGAATCTGAACCGGGGGAAGGAGCAACCTTCCATATATATCTTCCATCCTCTGGGGGTAAAGTAAAGCACTCAGAGAAAAATGATTTAATTCAACCTCTATTCAGGAAGAAAATTCTCTTAATGGATGATGAAGAGATGGTACGTAATACTGCGTTTGGCCTACTCAGATATCTGGGTTATCACGTGGATATTTGTTCTAATGGGGATGATGCAATTAAAATGTACCATGAAGCGTTAAAAAAAGAGGAAGCATATCATATCGTTATTCTTGATCTTACTGTGCCTGGAGGTATGGGTGGTAAAGAAACTATGGAAAAGATTCTATCAATTCATCCAGAAGCGATAGGAATAGCGACAAGTGGTTATTCCAATGATCCTGTAATGTCACACTACAGGAAATATGGCTTCAAGAATGTAATCTCAAAACCTTACAATCTTGAACAATTAAATAAATTATTAAATGAAACAATCCTTTCTATAGCCGGTTAATTGTGATTTTTGCTTAATAGAAACAACCGGAGAAAAAAATATTCAGAGATATTGAATTAAATTTTTATTCTGGTTAAATCTTCAATTCAGATGTTCAGGATGGATGGATATGGCTATATTTGATAAAAACGAAAAAAACACATTGATCTTTTCAGCATTAGCCCATGGCTATACTCATTTTTATATGGCTATTTTCACAGCTACAATCCTCTTTATGGCAGCGGATTTCAAGATATCGATTGAGAAAATAGGTATAGTAGGGACAATTTTCAGCGGAGTGTTTGGTTTCGGCGCCCTTGCGGCAGGTTTCCTAATTCACAGGATTTCTGCTAAAACAACGATAATGATTTCCCTGACGGGAGGCACACTGTTCACATTTCTTACCGCCTTTATGCCAAGTCTCTTTTTGATGGCGCTTTCTCTAACAATTATGGGAGCTTTCGGCGCTCTCTATCATCCGGCAGGGCTAACGCTTGTTTCGAATACAATAAAATCACGCGGCCGGGGGCTTGCGATCCATGGTATGGGAGGCACAACTGGCCTTGCCATCGCCCCGATGTTCGCGGGATTCCTGACGGAATATCTCTCATGGCGGTGGGCTTATGCGCTTCTGGCCGCACCGGGAGTTCTCCTCTTGATTTATGGTTTAACCATCCATATCAAGGAAGAAAATATCGAAGGAGTAAGCCACAAAAAGAAAACTACAAATGGTAATGGAAAAAAGCCAGCCCATCCAGCAGATTTCCTGATCTATGTTTTTGCACTACAGATATGTTTTGGATTGTTTTTCAATGGCTCGACAACCTTTCTGCCATCACACGCTACAGATGCGATAGGTTTTTCCTTTCTCGGGATGAAAGGAATGGCTCTGGGTGGTTTCTTTACCACTATTGCTCTTGTGCTGGGCGGTCTGCTGGGCCAGTTTATTGGAGGCGAGCTGTCTGAAAAATATAAACTTTATAAACTCCAATTTTTTGTAATGCTTGTATCGGCGCCCACTCTATTTTTACTCGGTGTTACTACTGATTATCTTTTTGTAATTATAATGTTCCTTTTTGCATTATTCGCTTTCAGCTGGCAGCCGATTGGGAACGGCATGGTGGCATACTATACACCTGCCAAATTCAGGGGGTATGTATTCGGTATATCTTTTGCCCTCTCGTTTGGAGTAGGGGCTCTTGCTTCCTGGCTTGCAGGTATAGTTACCGATAGTTATAGTATTGATAAAGTCTTTTTCGTGATGGGATTAATTGCAATTGTGTCATTATTATTTGCCGTACCTTTATGGCTTATTAATAAAAGACATGAAAATGATGAGTAAGAAAAGATTATTTAGATATATAAATTAGAAAGCCCTTCCATCAAATGGAAG
>JAFGBY010000058.1 GCA_016932915.1 Acidobacteriota bacterium
CATTTGGCCTTGGCCATCATGAGGGAGTTGAATCAATTCAATTTACTAACTCATCGGAAATCTCCGCAGTTGAAATCAGGGTTTTATATCAATTTAAAGAAGGATATGAAAAGGGTGGTCAGTGGCGCGAAGTTGTCAAAGATGGAGAAAAATTCATACCCTTAAAGCAGTTTCATGCTCGGTTTGCTCAACTGCGAGTAAAACTGAATGATAATTCTTTCGATAGAAACACCCGTGTATCTATAAAAATTAAATCACACTACCCAATGGGATTATCAGGATTACTCTGGGATGATATTCCACCGGAAGTAAAAGCGGATGACAGACCGTTCAATCCTATGGAAGTAAATGAGATAGAGGAAAAAGATACACTGGTTGAGCGGCCTCCTAAATCAATCGAAATGAATCTCGATTATAAAACCTATCGTGAAGTAAACATCCTGAACGGCTATAGTTTTAATCCGGTTGGTCTTTTACAGATCGACAGTGAAAACCTGTTTGCATACCAAGATATCGTTATACAATACGGTTCAATAGTACATATCTGGAAATTGCTTGGTGATGATGAACTAACGCAAGAGACTATGAGACGAGTAATATTTGACATCCGTGAGTACTCACCGGATTCTGTTATTCTTCATGAAGATATTGCAGTAAGCCTGGTTGCAGGTAGTCAGGGAAATGATGGGAGTGATGGAGGTGGGATAAACCTGGACAGGGGCATCCTCTGGAAAGCTGTTGTCCTGTTTATGGTCGTTTTTGTTGTTTATGGTACAGGTAAAATTTTTGGTTTTAAATTCCGTTTTCTCTATTGTGAAATTTTATGGAATTTTCCATGGATTATTTTATGCGCTCTTCTTTTTTCTTTATTACTATTATCTACAGGCATTAATAAATTCAACTGGCAGCTCTTTCTGTATAACCTGATTATATGGGCGGTTGTAATATTTGTCCTGGAATTCCTGAGGGGAGTCGTATTTGTATCCTTAAACCGCCTGTTCAGGGCTTTCCACTGGCCAGAGGGATCGGCATTAAGGATCTGGGTAATTATTGTGATTTCTTCAGCGTTGGTATCGCTTCTGTTTGCCGGTTATCCCGGCTTTTCCCGCCTGGGACAGATTTTATTGATATTAACCAATTTTGCTACCGGCCTGTTTTATGGTTATATCTTTCAAAAGAACAGAGAACTTGGGCTATCATATTTCCTTCACCTTTTTTCATATCTTCCGGTTCTTGTATTGATGAGTTAGGAGAATGATGAATAAACGCGCATTGAAAGTTACATTTACAATAGTATTTCTCCTCCTTCTTATCCTGTTAATTACGGATTATTTTAACAGACAGGGTATATCATCTGTTTTTTCTCTTTCTTCTGATAATGAGATCAGCCAGGTTAAACCTTTTAACTGGAATTTTGATTCTGCCGATGAAGTATCGGTAACAAGCGATACAGTTAGCTGGAGCGCAATAGACAACAGCAACCTTGTTTTTAAATATAAAGATTCGGCCCATATCGGTTTGAATCAACTTGGCCAGGATCTGAATATTTATGAACTCCCTTATGTGGTCATTTCATTTTTTTCAAATAAATCGGGAGTACTTAATATAAGGATTTTAAAAGAAAGTGAAAACGGACTGAGCAGGAATATCATCTCGGAGCCTTTTTATTTTACTAATGGTTGGAACAGGATTCAGTTTAACTTTCTCTATACACAATTCTTTGAGGATGTCGGCGGCGGTAAGCTCATCTCGATTGATTGGGAGAAAGAATCTTTTAACGGCGGCAGAATTAGGCTCGATTTCCAGAATGATGAAAAAGGCGAGAACTATATCTTATTGGATTTCGTCCGTTTTCTTCATCTCGCGATTATTGAATTCACCTCTGATAATGTCAGTCTATGGGCAGAACTTGAAAATATTAGGATTAATGGAAATTTCGAATTTGAATCCGAAAATAAAGATAAAACCGGGGAGATTAAACTCCGGCCTTTAGGTTTTAATGATTCAGTAAACAGCGTTGCTGTCAGATTTCTTAATAAAGAAAACAAGCCTCTAAACATTGGGCTTATCTATCGAAAATACCTGCTAGATCCTTTCGGTCAGAGAAAAGTAGTACTTACTGATTGGATAAGCCATCCGGTAATAGATAATGCTGCATATATTGGTGTCGAGGGATCGGTATTGTTGGAATGCCGAGTCCTGTTGTTGAACTCTAATGGAAACAAAAATCTGGGTCATTCACTAGATAAAATTATTTTCGAATATTCAGATACCGAGCTGATAAGAAAAATATATTCCATTACCGGATTAAATAATGCGCCTCCCCTGGAAGGGGAGAGATTTGCTAATGAAGAGATCGAATCTGACAGACGTATTTATAAAACGATCCCGATTCAGATGAGCAAGGAATGTTATGACAAGATAAATTTTTATAAGGCAAAGGGATATGCTGTTATTGGGTTAATCGATTCATCGATGAAAATTACTCAAATGAAGGAACTTTTATCAACATTCAGGAATTTTGTTTTTATATGGGCTGTGAAAAATAACCTGGAGACTGATGGAGTGCGGTTGGATTATACAACCCATATGATCGGCGACTTGATACCTGGGGCGCGTGTAATCAAATATGAAAACTCCGCCAGAGAAGTAAGAGAGAGACTTGATGAGTTTCTGAAGGAAGGTGTTGATAAAAACGAACCAGCTTATTTAATTTTCGATCGCGGCTTGTTATTTTATTTCGCCCTTGTTATCACAGGATTTCTGGGGCTCTATGGTATTCGGAAGACAATCAACCTATCTTTTGCATTTAGAGTGGCTCATATAAAATATTTTGGTATCTGCTTGATAATATCAGTAGCTCTTTTACTGCCATTGATATACATATTAGGCCTCGGGCAGTATCGTTACGTCTCGTTTGCCGCCCTGATTGCCGGTATCTACAGGTATTTGATTTCAGCATTTATACAGGAGTTATTCAGGGTAATAGCGATTGAATATATTTACCGCTATTCATTTAAAAAATTCAAGGAAGGGCAGCCTAAATATATTTTAGCGCTTGTGTTGACTTCTATCTTCTTCAGCCTTGGACATCTTGGTTACCCAGGTCTTGATTTCAGCCTTCAGCTCTCGTTTATGCTTGTTACATTTTTTGCGGGGTTAGTTTTTGGGTATCTCTATATTAAAACTAAGAGCATTACCCCACCTTTTATACTGCACTTGATTGCCAATATTTTTCTTTTTGTGTTTACGACGATGGGCAGCAGGTTCTAGCTACCAAGCGTATTTACCGGTGATGGAAAAGACAGCGAATTTGAACAGATCCCGATGACAAGCCTCTCGAGATTCTGCCTTGGAGTCAGGAATCCCGATTTGATGTTCTCATCCGTCTGGCGAAGGAAAGTTGTAATCTTGTTAAGTTCATTTAGTTTATAATTTTTTACCTGGCTCAGGAATTTTTCCTTATACCATTTCTGACCGACGGCATCACATATCATATTTATATCGGCCCCTTTATCGTATAGCTCACGCGCAAGGCCTATTTTGCGGAAAAAATTGCTAATTATACCGATTATCAGAGGTTCAGCTTCGCCGTCGTCGATCATCTCGTTAAGGATTTTCAATGATTCTGCCAGGTTTTTATTGCCCAGCGAATCGCTCAGTTCCCAGTAATTATGGCTCCGGGAACGAAGTATAAGATTTTTCACGATCTCACTGTCAATTGGTTCTCCCTGTTGCAGGGAGTTCTGGATTTTGGTTAACTGGTTGGTGAGTTCATTAATGTTGTTCCCTATACTGTCGACTATAAGTATCGCGGCGTCACGCTCGAGCTGGTAACCGAGCTTACGTGCATAATTAATTATCCAACCAATGACGTCTTTCTCAGATTTCCCTTCTATGTTGACATAGAGGTTTTTCTTTTTTATAAGATCGATCCATTTTTTCTTCGGTGGGTCTCCATCAGCCAAAAGGAGAAGGATATTAGAGAAATCATCTCTTGTCAGGAAATCCTCGAATCTCTCCAATGCATAATCTTTTAATGCGCCACTATTACGGACGAGGATCAATTTTTTATCCGCGGCGAATGAGGTCATTCCTGCCTCATTCATTATTTCTGTCAGATCGCTACTTTCCCCGTCGATCTTTTCCAGGCTGAATTCGTTAATCTCGTCGTTAAATATATATTTTTTTATATCCTGGTAAATCAGTTTGAAATCATACTCTTCCTTTACAGCAAGGAGATATGTATGATGAATATCTTTTTTTTTAATCCGATCCCTGAATTCCTGGGTAGTCAGCATTAAAAACCCTCAAGTATTGCTGCAACCAGCGCTTCCGAAAGTGTTTTTGCAGCTGCTTCAATAGCGTACTGTTCCTGTTCGAGAAAATCAGATCCTACCTCTGTCATCTGGTAATCTTCTGTCACAGTATAACGGTTATCCTGGAAGAGTACTTTATTAGTTTTCATATCTTTGAATTCTACACTTACAGATATAGCAATTGAATATGACGTCGCCAGGCCGTTTTCATCTATCGATTTTGGTGAGGTTCTGTATTCAACGATTGCTCCTGTAAGTGTTGCGTCAGCATCTTTCTCGGAATCTACAAGCGTAAAGTTACCTCTGGAGAGAAACTCCTCAATAAGTACTTCGCTGATATTCTTCTCGATTTCAAATTTTGTTGTTTTGTTCTGTAACTCAGGTATATAGAGCGCTTTTATATGTTCGGGTAAAAAGGTGCCTTGGCCTTTCAAGGAATAGCCGCATCCGTAAAAGGTCAGTACCGTCAACAGGATAAATAGAACCGGTAACTTATTTCTGCTTAATAACGAAATTGACAAGTTTATTCGGGACATATATCTCCTTTACAATTTCAAAACCTTCAAAGTATGAAGACGCTTTTTCATCATTCCTGGCCATCTTAAGGACTGTGTCTTTATCTTCGCCGACATTGATCTCAATCTGGCTCCGGAGTTTACCATTAATCTGGATAACGATGGTGAGTTTATTTTCAGCGGCAATTTTATCATCCCATTCAGGCCATTTGCGGTCTATTACAAATTCCTCACCTGTTATCATACTGAATAATTCTTCAGAAATATGTGGGGCAAAGATGGCGAGCATCATAACCATATTCAGCAGGGCTTCTCGTAAAACCGGTCCGGCGTTTGGATTCTTACCGGAATCGAATCCGCTGACTTCGTTCAGCAGCTCCATAATCGCGGCAATTGCTGTGTTGAAATGCATTCTTTCTTCAACGTCCGAGGTCACTTTCTTTATAGTCTGATGTGTTTTCCGCCTTATCTGCTGTTCGGCTTCGGTAAGTTCTGTTTTAGCATCTGGCATCTGCGCGTCTTTAATAATATCAAGATGAGCGCTGATTGTATTCCATACTCGGTGAGCGAACCTGTAGAGGCCTTCGACTCCCGCTTCATTCCATTCCAGGTCTTTTTCCGGGGGTGAGGCGAATAATGAGAATAACCTGGTCGTATCAGCTCCATATTTATTAATCATATCGTTAGGGTCTACTACGTTCCCTTTCGATTTTGACATCTTTGCGCCGTCTTTGATGACCATACCTTGTGTCATCAGACGTTTTACCGGTTCGTCGCCGTCCAAGAGGCCAAGGTCCCTCAAGCGTCTATAGAACCAACGGAAATACATAAGATGTCCGACGGCATGTTCTATTCCACCGACGTAAAGATCCACAGGTGACCAATAATTCACAGCATCACGGTTGATCATTGCTTCACTGATTTTCGCATCGCAATAACGGAGCTGGTACCATGATGAATCTATAAAAGTATCCATCGTATCGGTTTCGCGTTTTGCTTTTTTTCCGCATTTCGGGCAGGCAGTCTCAACAAATTCTTTGATCGATGCGAGTGGATTTCCCTCCTGCCTGGATATGTTAACATCAGGGAGAAGTACAGGAAGGTCTTTTTCAGGTACAGGTACAGTACCGCAGTCATCACAGTATATAACTGGGATCGGTGTTCCCCAGAATCGTTGACGCGAAAGGCACCAGTCTTTCAGTTTATAATCGACAGATGCTCCTCCGAAACCTTTTTGCTCGGCGAACTTGTTCATAGCATCAATTGCATCGTATGACGAAAGCCCGTCGAACTGACCTGAATTAACCAGCACTCCCTTTTCTGTGTAAGCTTTGCCTTCTTCAGATTGTGTCCCGCCTTTTGCAGGTACGATAACGGTTTTTATATCTAAACCGTATTTTACGGCAAATTCGTAATCCCTCTGGTCATGCCCGGGTACAGCCATTACAGCGCCGGTTCCGTAATCCATCAGGACGAAATTACCCACCCATACAGGTATCTCAGTTCCGTCAAAAGGATTGATAGCGGTAATCCCGGTCGGCATACCTTCTTTTTCTAACTCTTCATCGTAAGCCTTCTTTGCGTTCTGCTCGCGTACCTTATTAGCAAACTTTTTAATCTCGGCAAGTTTGGTATTGTCTGTAACAAGTTCATCAATCATCGGGTGGTCCGGAGCAAGTGTCATAAACGTTACGCCGAATATTGTATCTATCCTGGTAGTGAAGATTGCCAGGTTTTTATCACTTCCTTTAATTTTAAACTTTACGGTACTGCCGGTGCTTTTACCGATCCAATTCCGCTGCATGGTGACAACCCTCTCGGGCCATTCCTCAAGGGTGTCGATTCCCTGGAGCAATTCCTCTGCAAAATCAGAGTAGCGGAAGTACCACTGTACGAGTTCTTTTTGTATAACCGGTGTATCGTTGTGCCTCCAGCAAAATCCGTTCTCAACCTGCTCATTGGCGAGGACGGTATTACATTTATCGCACCAGTTAAGAGAGCCTTTCTTACGGTAGGCGATTCCCTTTTCCAGCATTTTCAGGAAGAACCATTGGTTCCATTTATAATATTCCGGTTTACAGGTTATTACTTCCCTGTTCCAGTCATAGCTTACTCCAAGCCTACGGAACTGCCCTCGCATGGTGTCTATATTCTTGAATGTCCATTCCTTGGGATTCGAGTTGTTTTCAAGTGCTGCATTTTCCGCAGGGAGGCCAAACGAATCGAACCCGATCGGGTGCAATACGTTATAACCGTGCATCCTCTTGAAACGGCATATTGCATCTCCGATGGAATAATTTCTTGTATGTCCCATATGTAAATGCCCGGATGGGTAGGGTAGCATTTCCAGGCAATAAAATTTCGGTTTGTCAGCGCGCTCGGTAACATTGTATGAACCGGCTTCGTCCCATTTCTTCTGCCATTTCTCTTCGATCGACTTGAAGTCATATTTCTTCATTAGCTTCTCCTTCCAATTCGAGCATTATATCAAAACGGAGTTCTTCCATCTTTTGTAAACTGAATTTGTTTATATATTTAAGTGTTCCATCATACCTTATTTTCAATTCATATTCGCCGTTTGGCAACCCGATAAAACGTACCGGTTTTTCCCTTTCCGGGGTGGATTTCAGTACATGATCCAGGCTTGCAAGGACGATCTCTATAGATTCAGGTTTGATTGCTTTATTTAGCAGCCAGACTATTACCGCGCTGTTTATTCGCTGAAAGAGATTCGGGCGAATAAAAAGCATCCTATCCCTTACCTGTATAAGGTCAAGATATATAAGATTGTTATCATCCTTCTGTAGCGATACCTTAAGCCCGATAAATTTTCCAGAGTCCAGCCCCAATCCACCGTTTTGGGGGGCGATGAAGATATAGTTACTATCTACATGGTTGATTGATTTTCGTGGATCAGAAAAAACCCATCCGACATCCGGATAATAAACCTCGATCCACCGATGAAGTGTTACGCCATCAAGCGAGAGGAGATGTTCGGTTTTTGTCGAATCGACAGCGCTGTAATCATAATATATCCCATGTATATTTCTTGCAGGTATATCAAGAGCCCTTAACAGGGCGACAGCTAGGTTGGAAAAACCTACACAGTATCCTGTTTTTTCTCTCAACACGTCTTCGGCTGAGGTCGGCCCGCCTGGCGTTAGCTCGTATTTTATGTTTGTATTTATCCATCGGATTATATTTTCCACGACCTGGTACTGATAAACGCATCCTTTGCTGAGTTTCTGGGCAAGGTTTCGGATTTCCGGTTTCCGGTAATCAGTATCTTTTGTAGGGAGTAGATAGTGCCTCAGCCACTCGGGAGTTTTATATTCGAGTGGGAATTTTATCAGTGATTCCAGGTCTTTCCTGGATGTGTTTATTTCAATTCGGTATTTATTCGAATCAATCTTTTCAACAGTCTGAGAATAACCGTTGTTAGAGTAATCTCTGAATTCGTGATATTCAGCGGAATTTATAAAAAAGGATACGGTATGTTCGCCCGATACAATGATTTCATCCCCAGACGCAAAGCGAAAGGGGAATATGATCAAAAAAAGAATGTGATAAATTTAAGGCTTGTAATCGCTGAGCTTCTTCTTGATTGCATCGAGTATACCGTTAATAAATTGTGTTGATTCAGGCCCGCCATAACGTTTTGCGATTTCAATCCCCTCGTTGATCGAAACTTTTTCGGGGATGTCGTCTTCGTATAAAAATTCGTATACGGCGATTCTCATTATATTTCTATCTACGATCGCCATTCTGTCAATTCGCCAGTTATCGGCGTTTTCGGCGATAATAGTATCTATTTTCTCTCTGTTTACCCAGTAACCTCTAGCTAATGATTCGCAGAATTCCTGTACCGGATGAGGAACCGGATCCTTCAAACACCAGAATTTTTCCAGTGCTGAATCGATATCATCATTTGCGATATCCATTTGAAAGAGCAGTTGCAGAGCGCATTCTCTTGCCGCGCGGCGTTCACCCATTGATCATATATTCTTATATAAGTTAACCATTTCAATTGCTGAGATGCCTGCATCCCAACCTTTATTCCCAGCTTTTGTACCGGCGCGTTCAATCGCCTGTTCAATAGTATCCGATGTTATTATACCGTAGATAATCGGAACTCCGGTTTCCATGGAAGCGTTAGCGATACCCTTTGATACTTCCGCGGCAACATAATCAAAATGAGGGGTGTCCCCCCTTATCACGGCGCCCAGGCATATAACGGCGTCAAACGAGTTGGATAGAGCCAGCTTCTTTGCAACTGCCGGAATCTCGAACGAACCGGGGACTTTATAAATCTTTACCGTTTCCTCTCTCGCGCCGTGGCGCACGAGTGAGTCCATACAGCCTTCAAGCAGGTGAGATGAAATAAAGTCATTAAACCTGCTCACAACGACACCAAACCGGAAACCCTTGGCGTCAAGCTGTCCTTCGATGATTTTATACATTTCGTATTCCTCGTAACAAGTAGAAAGTCTAAGTGAATCAAGACTTTAAGTCAAGATATGCATAGAGTAAAATGTTCTATATTGCAGTATTTATTATGAACCGAAAACGGTCTATTTCGTATTTATTTTCATGGAAGAAGTCTATCAAATTTTTAAAAAAACCGGAGGCCGCATGTTTAAAAAATATTTCCAGAATTTTGCTATTTTCTCATTTATTATTTTTTCGTTTACGCTATATGCCGATGAAATTGAAATAAAACCAGAAAAATTCAGTGATAACC
>JAFGBY010000059.1 GCA_016932915.1 Acidobacteriota bacterium
GCAAATTTTAACAACTGCCTGCGGCGCTGTTTTATATAAATAATAAACCCGACAATCATGAATATAATCACCAGGAACAGCCAGAACAATCCAGGATTAGCAAACCTCATTTCTTATTCCCCCATATATTCATGGAATCTTCCTTATAACAAATAACTCCAGGCAAACAGCAAGTAGAAGCAGCAGCAATCCACCTGCAAGAAATGGAAAATATAACGGCTTGTAATTGATATAATACTTGGGTTTCATTACCGTTTTTTCCATTTTGTTGATATTTGCATAAATATCTTTCAGTGAGTTGGAATCCTGTGCCTTGAAATACTTCCCACCTGTCGTCTTCGCAATCTCCTTGAGGATATCCTCATCCACCAGCATTTCAACCTGTACAACACGTTTACCAAAAACCGGGTCATCCACAGGGTAAGGAACCAACCCCTTTTTGCCAACGCCGATTGTATGAACTTTAATATTATTATCCGCGGCCAGTTTCGCAGCGTCCAGGGGAGTTATCTCTCCACGGTTGTTTGCGCCATCTGTGAGCAGGATAATAATCTTGCTTTTTGCTTCCGATTCTCTGATCCTGGCAACTGCCACAGCCAGGGCGTTGCCAATCGCAGTTCCATCCTCGATCATCCCTATCTTGATCCTGGAAAGAAGATCCTGCAGAAGCGCATGATCCAGGGTTAAAGGGCATTGGGTAAAAGCGCCGGATGAGAAGATTACAAGTCCTAATCGGTCGTTTGGACGGTCATCAATAAATCTTGCGATTACGTCCTTCGCGGTCTCCATACGGTTCTTAGGTTCGAAATCAAGTGCTCTCATAGAAGTTGATATATCGAGAACCAGCATTATATCGACACCACGGGTTTCAATCTCCTGGTATGAGGTTCCCGACCTGGGACCGGCAAGAGCTATAATAAACAGTAAAAACGATATAACCACCAGGTAAAACAGGCTCCTGTTCAGGTATATCCGCCAGTTCGGCTTGATATTACCAAGCAACTTGGTATTCGAGTACTGAATGTAACCCTCGTTTCCTTTTTTCCCTTTCTTTATCCGTAACCAGACGAGTATCGGTACCAGCAGAGCCAGCAGAAGGAACAACGGTTGTTGAAAATTATATATCATTTCCATATCTATCTACGCACTCATTTTATTCAATGTTCTTATTATCACTGGATAAATCAGGCACCGGATGTTTCTCTTCGACCGGATTTTCCCCGCTGTCAATCACTGGGATTTCCCTCGTGACATCGACAAAATAATAAACAGTTTCCAGGGCTTCGCGAGCTTTTGAGCCTGTAGGAATAAATTTAGCGAATTTTACCAGATCATACTCCTCAAATAGTTCGAAAAGCCTGTTACGCGCCTCACGACTGATATCTTCTTTCATTATATCCCGTTTTATTTCACGGGTTGTTCTTTCAAATGCGTCAATATTGTACCTGCGGTCTATATATCTACGGGTAATGTTGGAAATCCGGATATAATATTCTTTATAAAGTCCATCTGGCAGGAGATTCTGACGTGAGAGGGTGTCAAGGGCTTTGTAAGCTTCAATATGTGGCGGATCCAGCGCCAGGGCTTTCTTTCCGTTACCATTTTTCCGCCATCTGAGGAAAAACAGCGTTCCCGTTATAATCATCATAGCCGCCGCGAAAAATACGACTATTATCCATACAGTTCTACCTCCGGATTGGATGGAAAGAGGCCCCTTGATGTCTTTTATATCGCTGTCATCATCAGCAACAAGAGAACTAATCGAAACCCACAGTTTAGGTGAAGACACCTCGATTAATTCGTTATCCTTATTCCTGAACTGATATACTAACGGGGGGATTTTAATTTCACCTGTATCAAAAACAGAAAACTCAATTACAGTAACAAGTGCTTTCTTTACATCATCTTTATCTGACGGGGCATTGGTATTTTTCATTGAAAATATGTGGAATTCCTCTCCCCACTCCGGAGCCTTTGGCCCGAGATTTTTAAGAGAAGCTGGGTACTCCACGGTAATTTCAAGCTTTCTCCTGTCTCCGAGCTTCCCTGTAGTATGGGAAAGGTCACTCGTGATAATCACTTCATCAGCTGAGGCTTTTTCCTTCTCCGCCCAAATAATAGCCGGGAGAAATAGAGCCGAAGCAAGTACGAGACATAAAAGATAACTGGATACCTGTCTTTTCATCTTCTCCGCCTCGCTCTCTCTTTGAAGAACCGGACGATCTTTTTTATATAATCTTTAGACACATCGATCTCTAAATAATCTATACCGGACTTTTTAAGGTAATCCTTCTGCTGCGCTTCTATATACTCCCACCTGTTGGTCAGCGCTTCGCGAACCTTTTTGGAAGAGCTGTCCACCTCGATCTCCTCTCCGGTTTCGTTATCCCTCAGACGAATAAGGCCGATGGAAGGCAGGTTTTTTTCCCTGGGATCACTCACTTTAATCAATGCCAGGTCATGTTTCTGGTTGGTAATCCGGAGCGCTTTTTCATAGCCACTACCGAAAAGGTCGCTGATAAGAAACACAACCGATTTTTTCCTGGCAATGTTATTAAGGTACTCCAGTGCGCCCTCGATATTTGTCCCGGTTCCTTCAGGTTTGAAATATAACAACTCCCTGATAACTCGAAGGACATGCTGCAATCCTTTAGCCGGGGGCAGATATTTTTCTATCCTATCGGAGAAAATCAGCAGCCCTACCCGGTCATTATTTTTAACTGCCGAGAACGCGAAAAGGGCAGCCAGCTCCGCGGCAAGTTCGTTTTTATAATATCCCTCAGAACCGAAAGCGACTGAGCCACTTGCATCCACGACCAGCATAACGGTGAGTTCTCTCTCTTCGATAAACTTCTTAACATGCAGCTTACCCGTCCTGGAAGTAACATTCCAGTCGATCATCCTGATATCATCTCCGTCCTGGTATTCGCGGACCTCGTTGAATTCCATTCCCTGGCCTTTATATATGGAATGGTACTCACCACCCAGGGTTTCATTAACGAGGCGGTTCGTCCGTATCTCGATCTGTTTGATCTTCTTGATAAGTTCCTTTGGAAGCATAGTCTGTTCTTATTCTCTAGGGGACTTCGATTGTATCGATCATCTGTTTGATAATCTGATCTGTGGTAATTTCCTCTGCCTCCGCTTCATATGTAGCTATAATCCTATGACGGAGAACATCGTACACGACAAATTTGACGTCTTCCGGGGTCACATAACCTCTGCCGTTTATAAACGCCGATGCCCTGGCAGCTTGCATCAGGAATATACTCGCCCTTGGCGATGCACCGAATGCAATAAGATCACGGACATCGAGGTTATACTGTTCGGGATCCCTCGTTGCAAAAACGATATCCACAATATAATTTTTTATTCGCTCGTCAACATAAACCTCATTCACAGTAGTGCGGAAGCGCCTGATGTCTTCTACTTTAAGAGCCTTTGAGATCTTGACATCATCGATCTGTGGAGCGATTTCCATAATCTCTTTTTCCTGCTCCTTGTCCGGATAGGTGATAAGGACTTTTAACATGAAACGGTCGACCTGGGCTTCCGGTAGAGGATATGTTCCTTCCTGTTCGATAGGATTCTGCGTCGCCAGTACCATAAACGGGTAATCCAGTTTATATGTCTGATCACCTATAGTAACCTGCCGTTCCTGCATGGCTTCCAGCAGCGCTGATTGCACCTTTGCCGGGGCACGGTTGATTTCATCAGCGAGGATGATATTCGAAAACAGCGGGCCCTTCCTTGGTGTGAAATCACCTGACTTCTGGTTATATACCATCGTCCCGATAAGGTCCGCTGGGAGCAGATCAGGCGTGAACTGGATCCTGCGGAAATCGCTGGAAATTGCTTTCGCCATGGTCTTTACTGCGAGCGTTTTCGCAAGGCCCGGGACGCCTTCGATCAGGATATGCCCGTCGCAAAGCAGGGCGATGAGCATCTTATCCAGCAGATCCTCCTGCCCGATAATAACTTTTTTCATCTCTTCAGTCAGCTTACTGACCAGTGGAACGTCTTTTTTGACTTTCTCGTTGATCTCTCTAACCTTCTTATCCATTATTCCTCCAACCAGTCTGGTTTTATATTATTTTTTTAATCTCATTTCGTTTAATGTATTGCAAACTTCATATATCAGTTCCAGCATATCCTGTGTCGGTATTGCGCCGCTAAAACGGGCGTCATACAAAGCTTTATCCGCTTGCTGAACTTTACGTTTGAATTCCGGGTCTTCAATAAAGAAAAGCCGATCGGATCCTAAGGACTCCTCTGTATTACCGCTTTCGTTAAACTCAGATATAACTTTATCCATAAAAGCCTTCGCCTGGTTTACAAACAGGTTATATTCATTTTTATCGAGCAGTCTGCCGATGGAATTCAATTCCATGCGGAACATATCTTCTCTTTGTCTGCCATAATCCTGAACTGCCGCTTTTTTATGTTTTATCCTGAAAATCACATAGAATGCCAGAAATATAATAACTGCAATCACAAGCAGAAGGAGAATTAGCTGATTTGTCTTGAACCTGTTGAGGATTTTTCCCTTTGAGTGGATATCATCAATTTTGTATTCCACAGGGATTGAATCACCTTCTCCTGATTCAGGGGTCAAAAACATTTTCAGCGTCCCTTGAGTTTTATCACTCAGAGATGATACATGGAGATAGATAGAAAATTTTACATTCCCAGTTTTTGAATCCTGCCCTGGAATAGCATTAATCCGGTCAAACCGCTCAATTCTCTTAACCGTCCGCCCTTCCGGAGGTTGATATGTAATAAACCTGGGGGCGTCAATACCACTGGAGCTGGGTTTTATTATAATATCCAGGCGGTAATCATCGTCTATATAAACCGATCCGGAATCATATTCCAGACTGACATTAGCAGGTAGTGTACTTGCCAACCCCGATGCCAGGACAGCCGTAAAACATGTCAAGATCAACAATAATAGCTTTTTCAACTTTCACCCTCTTATCACTCACTAATTTATCCTTGAGTAATTATTGCAATATAAGTGCCAGATATATCACCAAAAACCTCAATAAAAAAAGGAATTAAAGGTATATCTAAAAACAAAATACTTGTCAAATTGACAATGGATGTCTTTTTGACGCAATTCCGAATTAGAGCGGAAAATAATTCCCGACTTTATTTGCATTATTTCTTTATCAGCTTCTTTATTACCGAATCAAGGCCAAACCGGGGATTCTTATTTATAATCAGCAACACTATCAAAACCAGAATCAGAAAAGTAATATTGCGATTTTGGTAAGTTACATCTGTGAAGTAAGCCTGTTTCTTGAAACATCCGCAATAGATATAAACCTTTTTTATTATATTTATCTGGATCGCAGCAAGGAAAACCGCCACGACGGAACCCCCTAGAATTGCTGCCGCCCGTGTGAATAGCCCGAATAGAATGCATAAGCCAGCCACCATTTCCAGACCCATCAGGAAACTCGATACAAGATTCACAAGCGAAAAAGGAATCAAGCGGTACTGATAAACAACCTCCGACCACTGCATAGGCGCGGCAAATTTATGATATGCGAAATAAACAA
>JAFGBY010000060.1 GCA_016932915.1 Acidobacteriota bacterium
AAAATTTAATTTTTTAACCATAAACGGCGGAAATTCCTCAAGATCTTTGAGGTTTTTCTCTGGAATTATAACTTTATTAATACCGATTCTTAACGCCGCAAGGGCTTTTTCTTTTAATCCGCCAATCGGCAGTACATGACCGGTCAATGTAATCTCACCCGTCATCGCCACTTTGCGGTCAATCGGCCTCCCTGTAAGGGCTGAAATCATCGAAGATGCCATAGTTATACCTGCCGAAGGGCCATCTTTTTTAATCGCTCCTTCCGGTACATGAACATGCATATCTGTATTGGGAAATATTTCCGGGTCTATACCTAGTTCACTGGCATTACTCCTTGCATAGGAAAGCGCCGCCTGGGCAGATTCTTTCATAACGTCACCAAGTTGCCCGGTGAGCGTGAGGCTGCCCTTACCATCCATAAGTATCGTCTCGATAAATAAGACATCTCCTCCTACTGGAGTCCAAGCAAGCCCTGTAGCCACACCAACCGTGTCTTTTTCCATCTGGGCATCCGGTATTATCTTGACCGGGCCAAGAAATTTTGAGATGTTTTTAGCGGTCACAGATACCTGTTTTCCATTCCCCATTGCTTTTTTAGTTGCGATTTTCCTGCATACCGAAGCGATTTCTCTCTCGAGATTCCTTAAGCCTGCTTCACGTGTATATCCACCAATTATAGCTTCAATAGCGCTCTGAGAAAATTTTATATCATTTTCATCAATGCCCTGTTGTTCCATTTGCCTGGGGATAAGATAACGCTTTGCGATGAAAACCTTTTCCTCAAGCGTATATCCGGCAAGGTTTATTATTTCCATCCTGTCACGGAATGCAGGTTGAATCGGTTCTACCTGGTTCGCAGTTGTAATGAACATAACCTTGGAGAGGTCATAAGGCACGCCGAGATAATTATCCCTGAATGTATTATTCTGCTCGGGATCAAGCACTTCGAGCAGTGCTGAAGACGGATCTCCCCTGAAATCAGCGCCTATTTTATCGACTTCATCCAGCATAAAAACAGGATTGCTCGTACCTGCTGACCGAATACCCTGGATTATCCTGCCCGGCATTGCACCTACATAAGTTTTCCTGTGTCCTCTTATCTCGGCTTCATCACGTACACCGCCGAGTGAGAGGCGTTGGAATTTCCTGCCCAGTGCTCTGGCAATGGAGCGGCCGAGCGAAGTTTTACCTGTTCCCGGAGGCCCTACAAAGCAGAGGATCGGGCCTTTCATTTTCGATTCTTTCAGTTTCTTAACAGCAAGATACTCTATTATACGCTCCTTGATCTTTTCAAGGTCATAATGATCTTCATCAAGTATTTTACGTGCTTCCTTGAGGTCGAGATTATCCTCCGAATATGTCTCCCAGGGAAGATCAGCCATGAGATCTAGATAATTTCTAATTGTCGCTGCTTCAGCTGAATCAGCATTCATCTTTTCCAGCCTTTTGATATTGCGCTCCATCTCCTCTACAGCTTCTTCCGGGATTTTTTTCTCATCCATCTTCTTTCGGAGCTGTTCAATCTCTTCGGCGAGTTCATTGTCTTCACCAAGTTCCTGTTGAATCGCTTTCATCTGCTGGCGGAGGAGGTACTCACGCTGAACTTTCTCAATCTCGCCTTTCGCCTGGCGGGAGATATCCTGCTGAATCTCAAGAACTTCAACTTCTTTTGATAAATATTTGTCGACTGCTTCAAGTCGCTTTTCATAATTCAATTCCTCGAGAATCTGCTGCGCTTCCTCTGCTTTAATATCGAGGTTTGAAACAACGATATCAGCCAGCCGCCCAGGGTCTTCAATACTTGCTATCAACGAACCAAGTTCCGGAATAATGGTTTTTCCCAGTTGTACAATCCTGTCGAGTTTTTCCTTGAGGCTCCGCATCATCGCTTCAATACGGATAGGTATCTTGTCTAACACAGGCTCATCTATCCTGCGAACCTTTGCAGAGAGATATTCCTTATCTGATTTGATTTCCTCAATTTGTATTCTGCTCAATCCCTGTACCAGGATTCTAAGCCTGCCATCAGGTAATTTTAACATTCTTATTATTGCTGCTGCTGTACCTACCCTGAAAATATCATCCGCGCCAGGATCTTCTGTGGTTGAATCCTTTTGAGTCACAAGCGCAATGATCCTGTTTTCTGCAAGCGCTTGATCTACCGCAGCGATGGATTTATCCCTCCCGACAAAAAGCGGGACAATCATATAAGGAAAAATAACGACATCCCTCACCGGAAGAAGTGGCATTTCATCCGGTATTCTTGTCAGTTCCGGATCCGTTTGATCGTTAAGCTGGATATCATCTTTAATCTTTTCGCTCATTATAAAATCCTATTTATTTGAATCTGTTTCCTGAATTTTAATCTTAAACACGTTTGGTTTTTCTTCTGTATCAATTTTAAATTTGACGATTAACATCCCGTTTTTATATATCGCCAAGGCTGATTCATAATCGATGCTTTTACTGATAGGAAGATATCTTGCAAAACGGCCAAAAGACCTTTCTACAAGCAGATGCCTTTTGGGCTCAGTATTCTGTACCTGTGCTTTAAAACCTTCAATATATAAATAGTTCCCTCTGATCTCCAGAATAAGGTCTTCCATTTTTACACCCGGCACCTCAATTTTAAATACAAGATACTCTTCGTTTTCATAACAATCCACAAGTGGAGAGTAATTAACCTCACGCTTCCTGGCTGAACGAGATGCCTGCAGGTACCGCTTAAATACATTATTGAGCTCATCCTGGATAAAACTGACTTCAGGGAAAATTGTAATTTTCATTACTAATCGACCTCTTTCTTTTTCGGCTCTTTAAGGAGATCCTGCAATTCGGAAATAAATTCCGAAATATCTTTGAATTCCCTGTAAACGGAAGCGAACCGCACATAAGCCACCTTATCCAGATTCTTCAGGGAATCCATTACATAATTACCAATTTCAGTAGTTTGGTATTCCCTATCAGGATTTTGTTGAACCATTTGCTCGATATCTTCGACTATCTTTTCTATATCCACCCTGGTGACCGGGCGTTTTTCGATAGCTTTGAGAATTCCCTGTACGATTTTATTTGGATTAAATATTTCCCTGGTCCCATCTTTTTTTATAACCATAATCGGGACTTCTTCAATCTTTTCATAGCTGGTGAACCGGCGTCCGCATGCAAGACATTCACGCCGTCTTCTTATAACCTCACCGCCTTTACTTTCACGAGAGTCTACCACTCGCCCGTCTGTGCTACTGCAGTAGGGACATTTCATAGTTCACCTTATTGTTATCGAAGCAATATTTTACAACAAAGATGGGATTTTTTTAAGCGTTCTCTTTGGCGGCTTTTTTCTTCCTGGCTGCTAGAATTTCCGATATTTCTTTCATCTCGCCTATCGCAAAAAGTGGGCCAAGGATAACCGGCACCATAAAACCAACCAGGTGCATCACAAATACTATCGCAAGGGCATTAGCGCTCGGGATGCCGAAAAAGTAATGTATACCTATATAAGCAAATGCATGCCAGGATCCAACACCGGCAGGAACCGGAATTGCCGCACCTGTTGAAGTAAGTATGATCAAAACAAACATATGATAAATCGGCACATGAAAACCGAAGGCTCTTATTACAGACCAGAATGCTAGAAGTATTACAAACCATGTGGCCATTGACCAGAAATATACCAAACAGAACTGTTTAAAACTCTTTATTGCTGTAAGGCCATCAATAAAATGACGCAAAACCTTTTCCAGTTTTTCAGCAAATTTATCCGAGATTTTAGAAAACACTTTATGAAAAATACTCATAAATTTTTCGGTCTTTAAGTTTAAAAGTACAAAAAACACGACAG
>JAFGBY010000061.1 GCA_016932915.1 Acidobacteriota bacterium
ATATAAATTAAAGAATACCTGGAGAATCAAATTATGAATAAACCCTGTTTTATTTTATTGTTTTCTATTTTTGCCATGATCTTATTTTCCAACAATTTTGGAAATATTTATCTGATCCAGGATCCTCCAGCGGGTGAGAATCCGGAGCTTTTTTCAAAAGGTTTTATATCTGACGATAATCAACAACACAGTTCGCTTGCATTTTCACCCGACTGTAAAGAGATATGGTGGAGTGAATGGCATCTGCCGTACGATAATGACCGTTTTCCACAGGATATCCAGTATACGACATTTGAAAATGGTAAGTGGAATGAGACCAGGGTCGCTCCATTTTCAGGAAAATACAGGGATGGTGGCCCGGCATTTTCGAGTGATGGAAACCGGATTTTCTTTTACTCAAGACGCCCCCACGAGAAACCGGATGGACCGATGGAAGATAATGATATTTGGTATGTCGAGAGAACTGAAAATGGTTGGGGTAAACCAGTTCGCCTCGATGAATATGTTAATAGTCCCGATGTCGATGTACAGCCTACACTGGCAGCTAATGATAATCTTTACTTCGTTTCAAATAGAGATATATATAATAATCCGGTTGGGAATACTGATATTTATCTTTCAAGATTTGAAAACGGTAAATATACTCCAGCAAAAAATTTGGGGGCACCGATTAATACAGCCGATGCCAGAGAGTCTGTTAATGTGATATCACCCGATGAAAGCTATATTATTTTCGCAAGGGATAACAGGATTATTGAGAATGGTGAGGTAGTTTCAGGGATGCGTAAACTTATGATTAGCTTTAATATAGATAATGGTAAATGGTCTGAGCCTCAGGATATGGGCGAAGAGTTCTATTCAGTCCGTTTTGCATCCGTAACACCAGATGGGAAATATTTATTCTTTACAAAATATACATCAGGCAATGATGAGGATTACTACTGGGTAAAGGCTGATATAATACAGAAGCTAAAAGCTATTACTTTTAATACAAAAAATGGCGAAAAATAATTATAAGCAATATACTGCCTGAATAAATAAAGAATTAAAAAGGTCATGGATAATTGGCGATTTGTATATTGCATTAGGTAATATTCAATGATAGTATGCGCTTCGTTTTTATTTAACCTGTTTATGTGCCCAGGTGGCGGAACTGGTAGACGCGCTGGACTTAGGATCCAGTGCCTTTGGCGTGGAGGTTCGAGTCCTCTCCTGGGCACCATTTCCTGATTCATCACAATATCTATTACCATATATATCAGTCTTGATAAGTCACTCGCCATAGAATATAGTTCTTCCATGAGAAAAATTGATAAAGAAATCATTAAAGCGCTGACTTCGATTGTCGGCCGTAATAATATTACTACTCATCCTGCAGACCTTGAATTACATTCATATGACGCTTCCAACAATCCTCACTTGCCGGAGGTTGTTGTGCATCCGGGCAGCACCGAGGAAGTCTCAGAAATAATGAAACTTGCCTGGGAAAAGGAATTCCCGGTTACTCCGCGTGGTGCAGGAGCAGGATTCACTGGTGGTTCCGTACCGGTCGAGGGCGGATTAGTATTGACCACCCGTAGGCTGAATAAAATAAGAGAGATAGCAGTAGATGATCTGACTGTTATTGTTGAGCCGGGAGTGATAACCAGCGCCCTGCAGGCTGAGGTCGCGAAAAAAGGTTTGTTTTACCCGCCGGACCCGGCGAGTAAGGAGTTCAGCACCATTGGTGGTAATGTGGCGGAATCCGCAGGAGGCCCTCGCGCATTTAAATATGGCGTTACACCGCAGTACATCCTCGGGCTTGAGGTTGTGTTGCCGGATGGGACGATAATGAACACCGGTTCGCGGACTATTAAAAATGTAGTTGGATATAACCTCTCTGCTCTAATAGCCGGCTCCGAAGGTACACTCGCGATTATTACGGCTATTATCCTCCGTCTTATCCCGAAACCGGAAATGACAAGGACGATACAATTGCTCTTCCCGGATGTATCCAATGCTGCAAAAACTGTCTCGGACCTTGTTGCTGCAAAGGTCATCCCGACTACGATTGAGATAATGGATGACATCTGCCTCGGTTTGATAAGAGAACATGTTGATGACTCTCTTCCTGAGGATTCGAATGCGGCGTTGATAGTTGAATGTGACGGTGACCCTTATATGGTTGGAAAAGACATCGATGCTGTTCGCAGGGTTGCCGAAGGAAATGACTGCATAAAAGTTCGGATCGCAAAAAATGCTGACGAAGCGGAGGAACTCTGGACTCTCCGCCGCTCATTGTCACCGACTATTGCTAAGCTTTGGGACACGAAGGTCAATGAGGATATCGTCGTCCCCAGGAGTAAAATACCCGCCGCATTTGAATATATAAACAAACTTGCAGCGAAGTGGCGGCTGAATATCCCCACGTTCGGCCATGCAGGTGACGGCAATCTCCATGTAAATATCATGTACAACAGGGCGGAAACCGGCGCCGGAGACAGGGCGCATGAGGCAGCGAAAGAACTTTTCGAATTTGTCGTGTCGGTCGGCGGTTCAATAAGCGGCGAGCACGGCATCGGCCTTTCCAAGGCGCCATTCCTTGAAATCGAACTCGGTAGCGAACAGATAGAACTGTTGAAACGGATAAAACATGCCTTCGACCCGAAGGGAATACTCAATCCCGGTAAAATATTTAAATAGATAATAAAATAACCCTTTTAAAACCTGTCCAGCAAGAAAAACTATTAAATAGTATCTTCACTCTCCGATTCTCATTGCCAAATATATCGGGCTTATTGTAAAATTGTCAAAGCAAAAGAAATTTACAGGAGGTTGGTTATGAAGTTTGTAGAAAATGCAGCCGGACGCAAGGTGCCGGTGGAGATAAATGGAAGGAAAGCCATCCCGTTCCAGGGTGTTGATGTTCCAAAAGTTGTAAACCGGAAAGCCACCCCGCCTGTACGGCAGAAAAATAATTACGGCATCCCGGGAGAAAAAGTTTTTCACAGCCTGAAAGATGCGCTGGAGTTCTGCAATGTCGGGAACGGCCAGACTGTATCGACGCATCATCACCTACGCAATGGTGATAAGGTGGGTGGACTGCTTTTCGATACAATTCATGAGATGGGTATAAAAGATGTAGTCTGGTTCCCTTCGGCTACCTTTCCCTGCCATGATGAACTTTTAAAATACTTTGAAGACGGTACAATCCATCACCTCGAGGCTTCCGCGAAGGGTGAACTAGGTAAATGGGTTACCGGTGGGCATATGGCTGACAGAGGCCTTCTAGTCGTCCGTTCACATGGAGGACGTTACCTCGCGATTCAAAACGGCGATATGAAAGTGGACATCGCTGTCGTAGCCGCTTCAACGGCTGATGGTTTTGGTAACGCTAATGGGCTTTACGGACCGGCGGCATTCGGCCATATGGGATTCGCGAAAGCTGATGTCGAATTTGCGGAATATGTAATTGTTGTTACGGATAACCTTGTCGATTTCCCTATGGAAGGCCCATGGCAGATCGAGGGCTGGCAGGTCGATGCTGTTGTAAAAGTAGATTCAATCGGCGATCCGGATAAGATTGTTTCCGGTACTACAAAACTTCCGGACGAAGAACAGGCGCTGTACGTTGCCGATCTCGCCGCGAAGTTCTGCGATGAAGCTGGATTGATAAAACAGGGATTTTCCTTCCAGGGCGGCGCAAGCGGCATGGTGCTCGCAGCAGCGCATTATATCTCTGAGATTATGGATAAAAAGGGTGTAAAAGGCTCTTTCGCACGCGGAGGCAGCACTAAGTACCTGGTTGATATGCTCGAAAAAGGCCAGATAGGCAGGATACTGGACGGACAGCTCTTCGATGCGGCAGCCGTGGAATCGATGCGCAAGAACCACCGCACGCATATTTGCACCAACCCAGCGGTTTCATATTCCCCGCACGGAAAGGGCAGGTTGGCTGAAGGCGTTGATATCGCGCTGCTCGGCGCGATGGAAATCGACCTTGATTATAACGTGAACCCGCTGACTTTCAGCAACGGACGCATCGCAGGAGCAATCGGCGGATTCCAGAACTGCCTTGGCGGTAAATGTGTGATGATCCTTGCACCGGCAAGAAGGAAAGAGAATATCATCGTCCGTGACCGTGTTACCACGTTGGTTGCCCCCGGTGAGACCGTCGATGTATGGGTATCCGACCGTGGAATCGCAATCAATCCGAAAAGACAGGACTTGCTGGATGCCGTGAAAGGCTCATCCCTGCCTATCAAGAAAATCGAGGAGATCCAGGACGAAATCAAGAAAGAACTGCCGGACAGCCCGACTGATATCCCGAAACTGGGAGATAAAGCTGTCGGCGTCGTCATGTGGGAAGATGAAACGGTAATTGATACCCTCTGGGAAGTCCCGGCATTCGAATAGAATTTATTACTTAATAAAATTAGAGCAGGCTTCAATAGCCTGCTCTTTTTTGTTATCCAGCCTAATTTATTTCCATGAGGAGAGATTTTCTTTCACGAAATCTTTAAAATAAGTCGGTTTTTTACCTGTCACTTTTTCAATATTATCGTTAATGGATGCGGTCCAGCCTTCACGCACTGCATGATATAACGCTCCAAGATATTTCGCCGCGCCTTCAGGCATACCGTTATCGATTGCGCCCTGTAGCATTGCCTCCTCCGGTATAGGGTTGTATGCAATATCTTTATTGACTGCAGATCCTATGGATTTTACAGTTTCATGATAATCCAGTGCCTCTGGACCGGTCAGGTTGAGCTCCTTACCGTATAATTTTTGTTCGAATGCAGCAGCTGCGACCTCAGCAATATCCTTTACGGTGATGAAGCTCGATTTTCCGTCTCCAGCGGCAACATAGATTGCCCCATGTTTCACCATCTCAGCCAGGAACCCGGTGGAAAAGTTCTCCATGAAGAAATTTGGCCTGAGAATAGTATAGTTAATGCCGGAGTTCATCAGGTGTCTTTCGACTTTTCTCAAAGGAGTCTCTTCGCTTGCGTCCGCGCCCATTGCTGATAGGAATATAATGTGCTTTATTCCAGCAGATTTTGCTTCATCAATGAATGGATTCAATTTTTGCGGTGCTTCGGGATCAAGAGGGGGAGACATAAGAAAAACACCGTCCGTATTTTTTAGCACTTCCGAATAGCTTTTCCCGAATTCAAATCTTACAGGTGTTACATCGGCAGTTTTTGTCAATTTTTCAGGATTGCGGCTTGCCGCTTTTACTTTAAATCCTTTTTTTACAAGGCTGTTTAATACTGCGCTCCCGGATGTACCGGAGGCGCCTATTACTAGTATTTCTTTCATTGTTAACCTCAATTTCTTTCTAAATCTTCAACTCTTCTTTGTTTTTCTTAATACGAATTTTCTTTTGGCGAATTTCCTCCTTTTATAAATAGTTCGTAGCCGAACTATTATCTTAAAAAAATTAACCCAGGTTTCTTGCTACTTTGTTTAAAAGTTCGATCAAGTCAGTTTTTTCTGAATCATTGAAATTTGAGTAAGTCCGCTTAATCAATGATTCTGATATTTCCTGGAAGTCTTTTTCCAATCCTTTTCCTTTTGCTGTCAATGAAATCAGGATTACTCTTGCGTCGGTCGAATCAGAGTATTTCCGAATATATCCGTATTTCTCAAGTGTATTTATAATCCCGGTGACTGTAGATTTCACTCTTCCGACCTGAGTGACTATATCTTTTATTGGCAGAGGGTTATTATTATTAAATAGTACATTCAGCACAGATCCATGAGCGGGGACGATCCCTTCCATATCTCTTTTTCGAATCTCATCTTCTATGTAGCTATTAGCGCGCTCACGGACAACCGCGATTAACCCGATAACACCTTGATAATCTTTATTCATATTTTTTCCTTATTTTTATTAATATAGTTCGTAGCCGAACTAATGTCAAGTGTTATTTTTCAATTTACGTTTTATTTGTAAGTTTCACATAAAATAATATTATAGGGATAAAGAGATAAGAGAGGAGATTTTAATGAATACCCTATATTCCAGAAAGTTTTTGATATTTCTACTATTTGTTTTTGTTGCGTTAAATATATTTGCCGATGAGGATAAAACCATCGATCCATTGTGGAAAAAAGCGATGGAGATTCATCAGAGGGCGATAGTCATAGATTCACATGTGGATACACCGCTTGCATTTTCGAGAGGAGTAAATATCGGAGTAAGGGATGACTCAGTCGAGGTTGATTTGGTTAAGATGAAAGAGGGTGGTGTGGATGCGGCATTCTTTGCTGTGTTTATTTCCAATGATGACGATGATAAGCATCCCTCCAAGGATGCTCTGCAGATAATTGACCGGATTTACAAACAGGTCGAAAAGAATAGTGACAAGGCGGAGATGGCGTTTTCTGTTGCCGATATAGAACGGATCGAGAAATCGGGCAAGCGGGCGATACTTATCGGGATGGAAAACGGCAGCCCGGTCGAGGACAGCCTGGAACTTTTAAGGATATATTACCGCCTCGGTGTAAGATACGTTACCCTTACTCATAACTATCATAACAGCATCTCGGATTCATCCACCGCATTTCATGGGAAATGGTACGGCCTCAGCCCCTTCGGAGTAGATATGGTCAAGGAAATGAACCGCCTTGGGATGATGATCGACGTATCGCATATCTCCGACAGGGCATTCTATGAGGTGCTTAAATACTCCACCTCCCCGGTTATTGCCACTCATTCCTGCTGCAGGGCTATATGTGATGTAAATCGGAACATGAGCGATGAAATGATAAAAGAGCTCGCGAAACATGGTGGTGTAATCCAGATTAATTTCTATTCCGGTTTTCTTTCACCCGAGTTCAAAGCGAAATCTGATGAGAATTATGAAGAAGTAATCCCATCCGTAAAAGAGATTCGCAGTAAATATAGGGATGATAAAGACGCATACTGGGATCACATGGTTAAAATCTGGAAGGAATCTTCGCCTGAATCCCCGGAGATAGATATACTGATGAATCATATAGATCATGTAGTTAAACTCGTGGGTGTCGACCATGTCGGGTTAGGCTCGGATTTCGACGGCGCCGGTAATTTCCCGAAGGGTCTTCAGGATATCAGCGGTTATCCGGTTATCACATATAACCTGCTAAAACGTGGGTACTCGGAAGAAGATATTCTCAAGATATTGGGCGGAAACCTGCTAAGGGTTTTCAGAGAGAATGAAAAGCAGCGGACTGAATAATTTTTAAGAATTTTCATCTCCTCAATATTAACTTTTTTCTATAATAAACGTCCTATATTTTAGGCGGCATAACGCCGTGATATTAGAATTATGTAATAGATAGGGGTATATGTATGCGTAGGATACTATTCAGTACAATATTGTTTTTTATTTTATTTTTATCGACGATTTATTGTGAGGATTTAATTACAGCTATAAAAGTAGATGATGAGATAATCATCGACGGTAAACTCGATGAAGCAATCTGGCAGAAGGCGCCTTCAGCAACTAATCCGGATTTTATCACCTATGCTCCTTCTGATGGGCAGGTGATACCACAACGGACAAAAATATGGATTGCTTATGATGAGGAAAATATCTATTTTGCTTTTTATTGTCAGGATGAGATAGACAGGATTAAAACCTCCATCTGCCAGAGAGATAACATGTTCTATGATGATTGGATTGCAGTCAGTATTGACTCCATGGCGAATCGGGAGATGTTTTATACGTTTTACGCGAACCCGAACGGCATCCAGGGTGATTCAATTGAGACTTCCACTTCAGGAGCAGATGTGTCGGCTGATTGGGTATGGTATTGTGGAGGGCAGGTCGTTCAGGACGGATACACTGTCGAAATGAAGATACCTCTTCGTAACTTCCGGTTTTCCAGCGGTGATGAAACCAGAATGAATATGATGTTCTACCGGAAGATAGCCGAATCCGGTATGGAAGGTTGTTGGCCGGAATCTCCTCCAGGCGCAGGTTCACTGAATGTTTCGCAGGCCGTATCCTTCAAAGAATTGGAGACCCCAACCAAGATTGAAATCCTTCCTTCTTTTACCTCAAGCAATATATGGGAGAGGAAAACCCCCGATGAATGGTCGGATGTCGACTCCGTAAACGAGTTCGGTGTAACAGCAAAGTTTGGTATAACCTCATCGATTACTCTTGAGGCAACGTACAATCCGGATTATTCACAGGTTGAAAGCGACGAGTTTCAGATACTGGTGAACCAGCGATACCCGGTTTTTTATACGGAAAAGCGGCCGTTTTTTATGGAAGTCGGTAACCTGTTTAACCTTGCTGGCGCGGACAGCCTGACCAATATACGAACCACTGTACATTCCAGGAATATTATCAATCCCCAATGGGGAGTTAAGATGACGGGAGAAGTCGGTGGTTTAACGTTTGCGGTACTGGGTTCCGGGGATGAGTGGCCCGGTGATTCGGACTATGAGGAATACGCCAGGTATCACGGGAAGAATGCAAATTTCCTTATGGGCCGCGTAAAGATGAAACTGGGCGAAGAAAATTATATAGGAGCGCTCTATACGGGGAGAGAACTGGGGGATTATTACAACAGGGTAGTAGGGGGCGATTTCCAGTTAAGGTTTCTGAATAACCATTCATTGAAGGTGAATTACCTGCACAGTGAGACCTTCGATCCGTCAACCGGTAAGGAAAAGCAGGGTGATTCTTATACTCTCTGTTATGATCTTAAATCAATGCCCCTGATTTCACGGCTCTCTATTGAAAACTGTGATGAAGATTTCCAGATGGACAGCGCTTTTTACAACAGGACCGGTTTTTCAAAAGCGCTCGTTCTTATTCAATCCCAGTGGTATCCAGAACTTGAAGCTTTTTCATGGATTGCAAGGGGCAGGACTTTCTTCCAGGGCTATTATCTTCATGATAAAGAAACTGATATGTACGATTACTTGGCCCGGGTTGCTACAACTCTTTTCACTGATAAAAGCGGTTGGTTCCGGATCGAGTACAATTTCGAGGGCGAAAACTGGGGCGGTGAAATGTACGATAAGCAGTGGTGGAAGGCCTGGTCTGAAATGCAGGTGGACAGTTGGATCTACCTGGCGATTTATTATGCTGGGGGTGAAAAAATATCCTATCACTCAGCAGATCATTATCTTGGGGATTACCGTAACCTTACCGTATATGCTGTGATGCAACCGACGGAGAACCTCAGCAGCACATTGTCCTATACATATGAATACCTGGATAATCCAGCTGATGATTCCAATGAGTATCTGATCCATCTACTTTATCTGAATACTACTTACCAGTTCGATGAACATTTCCTCCTTCGAGGAATTGTACAATATGACAGCTATAGCGAACTTGTTTTACTTGATTTTCTGGCTTCGTTTACATATATCCCGGGCACTGTTGTGCATCTTGGATATGGCTCACTTTCAACAAAGATGGAGTATAACGATACTGATGGATGGCTTTATGGAACACCGGATTCAAAGTATTACCAGCAGTCTCAGAGCCTGTTCCTGAAGGTAAGTTATCGTCTGCAGTTGTAAACGAATAACTGATATTGATTTAATAACCCGCAGCAGCGCCGTCTTTTCGGGATTCGGATGCGCCGATAAGCGTTCCGTTTTTATAGTCTATCCATATTCCCTGGTAACCTCCGAATCCTCCACGGGTTTTACTTATTCGATGTCCCTTACCCAGCAGCTCAAGTATCACCTGGGGTGAGACTCCGCTTTCTAGGTAAACGGTTCCACCGTCTTTCATTGTACCACCATCAGGTTGGCTGGAACCTTCATGCCTGAAGCGCGCTGCATCTCCGGCTTCCTGGATACCCATCCCGAAGTCGATTATATTGCATAGAACCTGCACATGTCCCTGCGGTTGCATCGCTCCTCCCATCACGCCGAAAGAAAAGACCGGTTTACCGTCTTTTGTTACAAATGCCGGGATGATAGTATGGAACGGTCTTTTGCCACCTTCCAGTTTATTCGGGTGGCCGTCCTCCAGGCTGAAAAGCGCGCCGCGGTCCTGGATGCAGAAACCAAGTCCATCCGGCACCATACCCGAGCCGAATCCCGAGTAATTGCTCTGGATAAATGAAACCGCGTTGCGGTCTTTATCGA
>JAFGBY010000062.1 GCA_016932915.1 Acidobacteriota bacterium
GCACCGACAAGAAAATCTCTTCTGGTTACTTCAGAAGTTTTTTTAGTTTCTTCATTCTGTGTTTTTTCTGAGTGATCTTTATTCACATATTCCTCCTTATAATAAATCAAGGTGTAAACTATTCATTCCCTAATTATTTTCTTCTATTCATCACCTCCTTGCACATAATAATTAATTAACGCTAATCATGATTTCCGCCCCGAAACAACACCCCAACCCTTGCAACAAATTCACGATAATTAACCGGTTTTCTCATACAAATACTTGCCCCCGCCTCCAAGGCGTCTATTATTTCAGGGCAACCCTTTTCCGATAATGCAATAATCTGAGCACTCGAAATGTTACGGATCTTTTCAATTGTCCGCATACAGTCGATGTTACGTATACTGAGACTTAAAACCACCAGTTCGGGCTTATTCTTCCTTATAATATCCAGACAATTACAGCCCGAATCAACGCTCACACCAAAACCGGAAAAATGCTTTTTAAAAATATCCCCAATACTTTCTCTGTCTTCGAGGTCATCCTCTATAATCAAAACATTCATTACCCCCCATCCTTTTGGGCATTTTCAACCAAACGCTGAGAATAAGATAAATGTACAGGGGAATCAGGTGATAACTTATTAGCTATGAGGATACTATAGACACGTAACAATACACATAACAAAAATAACACCTGGTATTACAGTATTGTTATTTTAATATGCATTTCCCGTGAGAAAATCAGAGTAGTGACTAATCTTGTGCAAGATTGAAATGATTCTTCCCGATTGGTCATTGCAGTGGTACTGTCAGCAATCAGGGGAAAAAGTGGCAGGCGTTTTATGGACTGACAAGACACAGGGGACCCGAGTCATTTGATTGACCTTAAATTGTTTATTTAGTATTCACTTAAAAATTATTAGCATTCATTCCTGCAGATTAAAGATATAACCCACATTCGATTTGGTTTCGATAACGGCGTTGTTGCCGGTAACGGTTTCGATTTTCTTGCGGAGCCTCTGTACATAAACCCTGATTGCTTCTATCGAGCCGGGATATTCATCTCCCCAGAGTTCGCGTGCAATACCGGAGTAAGTAACCACAGAATTGGCATTCTGGATAAGTTTGTAGAATATCAGGCATTCACTCTTTGTCAGTGTTACTTTGTTCTCTTTGTAATATAGATGATGCAAGGATAGAAAAACCTTGTAGTCACCCCTCTCGTAGACGGTTAAATCGACGGGGACATTTTTCCTGCGCACCAGCGATTTTACCCTTGCCAGAAACTCCATTTTTTTAAACGGCTTTACGATATAATCGTCGGCATCCATTTCCAGCCCTCTGACGATATCGTCCTCATCCCCTAAAACCGACAGTATTATAACAGGAACATCGGAAAATAACCTTACCTGTCTCAAAACTTCAAACCCGTTTATATCAGGCAAGCCCAGGTCTAATATCACTATGTCAGGTGAAAACGTTTCGACCAATTGTAATCCTTCTTCACCCATTCCGGTTGAAGAAACAACCACATCAGGCCAGCGCATTCTTAAAGACAACGATAGTGATTCTACAATATTCTCATCATCTTCGATTATAAGTACTTTCATTTCGTTTAATCCCTTAAATTATGTTTGTGTACCAATTTTTTTATTACCATGAATCGGAAGTGAAAAGGTAAAAGTGGTGCCCTTGTGCATTTCACTTTCAACACACAGCTTACCGCTATGCAATTCGATCAGCATTTTGGATAACATCAAACCTACTCCCAACCCGCTAAACCTCTGACTGTTTTCCTGTGTAGTTTTTCTGGCGTTAAACAGGTTTTCGATTTTATCTTTGCTGATACCGCAACCGTTGTCCTTAACCGATATAGATATATTTTCTTCATCGGATGTAATTGATATTACGATTTTGCCACCTCTGGGGGTAAATTTCAAGGCATTATCAAATAAATTATAGATAACCTGCATTATGCGCTCATCATCCATCTTTACCGAGACAATATCGACATCTTTATTGCATTCCAGCAAAACACCCTTTTTGTTGGCAATCGGAATCAACTGCTCTTTAATTCCATCACAGAAAGTTTCCAAATTAATCTTTCGATACCTTAGATTAAGCAAACCGATTTCACCTCTGGCGATATCCAGTAATTCATCGGCTCTCCTGGAGAGCTGCTTCACGCCTCGGCTGATATTATTGTAAACATCCAGATATGGATTTGCGGTGGCAATTTCACTCAGGATGTCGCTTGATATCTGCAGTGAAGTTAATGGCGTCTTCAGCTCGTGAACCAGTGCCCTGGTGTATTCCATTTTTTGTTGCAATTGGCTCTTCAGTTCTTCCTCAGCTTCTTTACGCAGTACAGCTTTCCATGCGGAATCCATTAACAGGATAAGCTGCTGTATATCCGATTCATTGTAGTCGCTCTCTTTATTGGCTACACCGATTACTGCCACTATTTTATTTTGATAAAAAACCGGTATACTCAGGTATCTGGATATTTTTACATGCCCCTCAGGGTATCCTTTTTTTTGCGGATTGGGAGACGGATAGTTGTTTAGCACAACAGGTTTTGATTTCCGTACCACTTCGCCCCATATACCTGTATTTTCCAATTTAAAAACCATCGGCTTGTCGGTTATGGTGCACTCTTTCATTGTATCTTTAGACCAGGTATTAAAAGCAAATTCTTTTTTATCATCATCATAGAAGTTGATATAACCGATTTTGCTCTGGGTGAGTTTAATGGCTTCGTCCAGTGTAAAGTCAAGCAGTTCCTGTATGCTCTCGGATTCGCGCTGAACAATACTCACCAGGCTTTTTAGCCGTTCTGCCTCTAACTTTACGGCTTCAGTTATTTTTTTGCTCACTGTTATGTCTTTGATAGTTGCCATAAAGTAGCTGATCTCACCGCCACCACCTACCACAGAATAGGGACTGACAAGAACCGGAAAGCGCTCCCCGTTTTTCCTCTTGAA
>JAFGBY010000063.1 GCA_016932915.1 Acidobacteriota bacterium
CGCTCAAAAAACGATTACATGACCAGGTTACTTGAAGAATTGGAGAACCTGCTCTATAAGGCACAAAAATCAACGGGAATAATACAGAACAGCAAAGAAAAACGGGAGAAAGTTGTCATTGATATTGAACGAGGTAAACATTCAGTCTATGTCATTCACCTGCAGCACAAATAAAAAGGAGAAAAGATGAGCGAAAGCCCCGATTGCCTTTTCTGTAAAATTATTAACGGCGAGATTCCTTCAAAAAAGGTTTACGAGGATGATTCGGTATTCGCTTTCGAGGATATTAATCCAGTCGCTCCAATTCATATTTTAATTGTTCCAAAAAAACATATCGCTACATTAAATGAACTGGAAGATGAGGATACCGAATTGACAGGGAAGATTGTGCAGACCGCAAAGATGATTGCCGCTGACAAGGGAATTAATGAAGAAGGTTACAGGTTAATATTTAATTGCCAGGAAAAAGCTGGTCAGACAGTCTTCCACATTCATTTGCACATCCTGGGTGGCCGAACTTTCGGATGGCCTCCGGGTTAGAACAATTCGGGTACAAGCAGAAATATAAAACCTAGAGCGTTCCAGATTTCAATATAAAACGCTGTTTATTAATTATTTTAGAACCTGCAACATTTAACCCGGATTGAAGGGAAGGAGCTAAAATGAAAACGGCGTTAAAAATAATTACCTCAATTGTAATTATAATAGGGCTTGGGCTTTTTCTCACCGCCCTCTATACAACTTTTGATCCTAAATCCAAGCTGACAAATACACTCAAGACAATTCCGCTATTTAAATACTTTGTGGCAGAAGAAGACGACAAAGAAATTATTCCAATAACTCCTGCAGACCAGAAATCTGATAAAAAATACGTGGAAGTTAACAAAACAGAAAAAAAGCACAGCATACCTCTACTCGAGGGAGAAAGACTTTACTCCGCACCTGATGATAATCAGAAACTTCCAGGGACAATCGATAAAACAGGATATTATAAAGTCATTGCTACAAGCGGAAATTGGTTAAAAATTGAAAATAATAATCAAACAGTATGGATAAAAAGGGATACATTTGACATAAGTAAACACGAAGTCTCTCCTGAGATAGCTCAGGCAATATCTGGTGGTAGACGTTTAGTGACCCTTCCTAAGGAATACTGGTATGATGAAATGGTCGGGAAATATGTCAAGGAGATGAAAGATTCTATCGGAACATGGAACCATAAAACAGAGGATTATATAAATATATATTATCGAGGTAGTTTTAAATATAACCTGGAATATATCGTGAGTTCGATGAAAGAGCTGGAAAAATATTATCTTGAATCTTTCCAACCGGTGGTATCAGGAAAAATATATCCCTTTGATCTATCAATCTTTATGATTCCAAGCAGAGAAGATTCATTTATGATGAAACACGGAGCCGGTTTTCTTATGGGCGGAGAGCACAGGCTTGGAATTATTACTATAAACCTCTTTAATAATTCACCTGCAACAGTTCTCTCCTCTATTCTTCATGAATACACACATCATCTTAACCGGACCGTTTTTGAATTCCCGGTAATAAAGAACAGAGAGATATGGCTCGATGAAGGCCTTGCAGAATACTACTCGGTCATACCTTATCCATCTGTATTAGCTTTTTATAAACAACCGGAAACTCAGCAAAAGATGATAAAAGATCAACTCGTCCATAGCAGTGAAGTACAGAGAGGGCCTTTTAAAATTTATAATAACGAAATCTACAATATCGTTTTCAGGCCGATACTCAAATCAAAGCTCCTTTTCGCTAAATCATTGTATAAAAATGATAAAGTTCCCTTATATAAGGATATTTTCAATGATGACTCTTGGAAGATGGTCAAGAATGAGGGGAAATTCGAAGAACTCAGGGCTTATTACACAACAAGTTGGCTCACAATCGCATACCTGATGGACGGTGAAGATGGGAAATACCGCAGTAAATTCCTGACTGCTATACAAAAAATACTTAGAGGAGAACTGCAAAACGAAGAACTGGCAAATTACATCGGCTTGGGGAGTATGGACGATCTCAGTAAAAAGGTAAATGAATATTTTGAACAACAACTCATACTTGTAACGGGAGTAGATTAATCCTATAATTGTTGAAAACAGGGGTTTTCAATATGGATGAAAGACGCAAGGAAAAAAGGTACCTTTACCAGACCTCCCTGAAATATGAAGGCAACGGCGAGTATCATCAGTTTAATGCCGTCTCGATGAATATGAGCGCCGACGGGATATCAATATTATCGGATATCAATATGGACCTGGGAGAGACATTCTCCTTGAAATTCAAACTTATGGACCGTGATGAGCCCATCTGTGCCAATTGTGAAGTTATTTACTGCAAGCCGAAAGATGATAAACACCTCATCGGATGCAAGATCAAGGAAATTCAGGGAATATCAAGAGACGAATTGAAGAAAATCCTGGATGACCTCTTCAAGGAAATGGATATCTGATTCATTTGTATGCAGAAGGGAGAAATTCTCTTCTTTTTTAACTTTTCCTCTGGAAACCTGCAAGACGGGCATTCAGGTTTTGAACCTGCATCTGAAGCTGCTGAATCAGTTTATCTTTTTCATTTCTGATTTCATCAACCTCATGCTTTGATTTAATTACCTGTTGCTGAAGCTGATCGATAATCGCGTCCTTTTTAGCAAGTTCATCCTGTAACCTGTCAGCCCTTTTCTGTTGGCCGACCAGCTCTTCCTTATGCTGCTGAAATACTTCTTCTGAATCTCTCTTCAGTTTCAGGTATTCATCGATCACTGAATAATCAGCGTATGATACTCGTTCATCCTGTTCTTCTGCCATAATTTCCTCCGCTAATTATACCTTTAAACCGGTTTTATATAGATGCATCCGGAATTCATCCGGCCTCTCCGAAGCTCCCATACCGGTCTCTTCATCTATAATGTTATTGGCATAGAGCGCCATCAGGGACTGGTTCATCGTCTGCATCTTGAAATATGCAACGCTCTCCTGCATCTGTTCGTAAATATCTTCTATCTGCCCCTCCTCGATCAATTCCTTGATTCTGGGGCTGGTGAACATAATCTCAATCGCCGCTATCATTCCATCGATATCCGTACGGTGGACAAGCTTCTGTGAGATTACCCCAACAATAGTCTGTGCAAGCTGCTGGCGTATCTGGTTCCGGACAGTATCCGGGAATGTATCGATGATTCTCGTGATAGTCTGCCTTGCGTTATTCGTATGTAGGGTCGAAAAAACAAGGTGGCCTGTTTCCGCGGCTGTGATAACCGTGCTGATTGTTTCCGGGTCGCGCATCTCGCCGACCATTATAATATCCGGGTCTTCACGGAGCGCGTTCTTTAGCGCTTCGCGGAAATCAATAGTATCAGTACCGACTTCACGCTGGTTGATGACAGCTTTTTGATCCTGGAATAGAAATTCTATCGGGTCCTCGATGGTTATTATATGCTTGTGATGGTTCTGGTTTATATAATTAATAAGCGCTGCCAGCGTAGTCGATTTACCAGAACCGGTAGGGCCGGTGACAAGGAACAAACCCTGCGGATGGCTGACGGCCTTTTTTATTGCCTGCGGAATCCCGAGCGAATTGAAAGAAGGAATCTTTGATGAAACCGCGCGAAGAACAAGCCCGATGTACGACCTTTGGGTGAATACATTCACGCGGAACCTGCCACCCTCGGCAGTCTGATAAGCGCTGTCGACAGAGTATTTCTCTTCGAGAATACCTTTCTGCCTTTCATCAAGTAAAGCGTTCGCGAAACCGGCAGTATCCTCCGGCTTCAATATCTGGGTGTTAGGAATCTCTTTCATTTCTCCGCGAAGCCTGACGATTGGCGGCCTGCCTACCTTGAGATGTAAATCGGAAGCCTCTATCTGGTTAACGTACTTAAGTAACGCATTGATATCCATACTACATACTCACTTTTAAAAAATAATAACCAAGTTCAAGGGAATAGTCAAATGCGAAAAACATAAGTTATTTGTTATCTTTTATTTAAATTGTCACCCTGGCCCACGAGCCGGGGATCCGAAAATGGTAAGTCATTTCCGCGAAAGCGGAAATCTTCGTATTACCTTCTTTTGAAGCATGTTTGCAACCTGCTTCGGAACGATTC
>JAFGBY010000064.1 GCA_016932915.1 Acidobacteriota bacterium
AAATCAACCAATGGTGATACTCACCTCGGTGGTGATGACCTTGATTCCCGTATTATTGACTGGATTATCAGCGAGTATAAAAGAGAGCAGGGTATTGATTTATCTCAAGATCCGATGGCTCGTCAAAGGTTAAAAGAAGCTGCTGAAAAAGCAAAGATAGAACTTTCCAGTGTGGCTGAAACTGAGATCAACCTCCCATTTATTACAGCCGATGCATCGGGACCTAAACATTTACAGATGAAGCTGAGCCGTTCTAAATTTGAGCAGCTGGTTGATGATCTTTTAAAGAATACCCTCGAGCCTTGTAAAAAAGCTCTGAAGGATGCAGGCGTTACCCCTGGCGATATAGATGAAGTTGTACTGGTCGGTGGAAGTACAAGAATTCCAAAAGTTCAACAGTATGTTAAAGAGCTGTTCGGTAAAGACCCACACAAAGGTGTGAACCCGGATGAAGTTGTAGCGGTAGGCGCTGCAATCCAGGCTGGTGTACTCAGTGGAGAAGTCAAAGATCTTTTGTTGCTTGATGTTACACCGCTTTCTCTCGGTATTGAAACACTTGGCAGCGTATTTACGAAGCTGATTGAAAGAAATACGACAATTCCAGCTAGGAAGAGCGAAATCTTTTCAACGGCAACCGATAACCAGACGAGTGTTGAAGTACATGTTCTGCAGGGTGAAAGAGAGATGGCTTCGGATAACAGAACGTTAGGCAAATTCCATCTCGTTGGCATTCCACCGGCTCCAAGAGGAGTTCCACAGATCGAAGTAACATTCGATATCGATGCTAACGGTATAGTAAATGTTTCAGCAAAAGACCTCGCCACCAGTAAAGAACAGAAGATAACTATCGAAGCATCAAGTGGCCTTAGTGAGTCCGAAATTGAAAATATGGTCAGCGAAGCGGAAAAGTTTGCCACAGAAGATAAAGCACGGAAAGAACTGATCGAAAATAGAAACCAGCTCGATTCACTTATTTATTCAACACAGAAATTGCTTGATGAGAACAAAGAGAAGATAGAACCAGGAGCTGTAAGCGCTATTGAAGCTGCATTGGATAATGGACGTAAAGCTCTTGAAAGCGAGGATGTTAAAGTTATCCTTACCGCTATGGAAAAGATATCCAAAGAATCACATCGTCTTGCGGAAGTCCTATATCAGGGTGCAACCGCAGGTGGTTCTGAAGGTCCTTCGGCTGGAGCATCAAATGATGATTCTTCAGCAAAGAAGGAGTCTGAAGAAGATAAGGGTGAAGTAATCGACGCTGAATATGAAGATGTAGATTAATTCCTTTGGAGAAATGGAGAGGCTCAAATGGAAAAGGATTATTATGAAATCCTCGGAGTCTCGAAAAACGCGAATAAAGAAGAGATAAAAAAGGCTTATAAAAAGCTTGCCCGTAAATATCACCCGGATTTAAATCCGGGTGATAAAGGGGCGGAAGATAATTTCAAGGAAATCTCTCTTGCCTATGCGGTTTTGAGCGACCCCAAGAAAAGGGAACAGTACGACAAATTCGGACCAAAAGGGGTAGGATTCGACCCAGGAAAAAATCCTTATGGTTTCGATATGAACGGATTTGACTTTACAAAATTCGTAGATATCGATTTCAGGGATCTGTTCAGTGATCTGTTCACGAGGGGTTCCAGAAGCGGACTAAATAACAGTGGGCCGGTAAGAGGTAAGGATATCCAATATGGAATAAATATATCGCTATTTGATGCAGTAAATGGCCTATCAACGCAGATTGTAATAAACAGGGATAAAAAATGCGAGAGCTGCGATGGCACAGGCCATGAACATACGAGTTCTGGAGGAACATGTACTAAATGTAAAGGCAAGGGAACAGTACTCACCGGCAGATCGATTTTCAGCATCGAGACGACATGCGATCGTTGCGGAGGAAGTGGACGAGAGCCAGGACCAGTGTGTAAATCATGCTCAGGAAGAGGTGTTATTCCAACAAGGGAAAAAATAGCGGTCAAAATCCCACCAGGCGTATCAACTGGTTCAAAAATAAGAGTTGCAGGGAAAGGTGATGACGGCCATAACAATGGACCCTCTGGAGACTTGTTTATTATCCCTCAAGTTATGGAGCACAAATTTTTTAAGAGGAAAAATTATAATATTTATGTTACTATACCTGTAACGATTAATGAGGCTGCCCTTGGAGCTAAAATCGAAGTTCCTACAGTTTATGGTAACAAAGCTAGAATCAAGATACCACCCGGTACAAATAGTGGAACGACTTTCAGACTGAAAGAGAAAGGCATGCCGGCATTGCATGGTTCTGCGAAAGGTGATATGCATGTAACTGTTGAAATACATACGCCGGCGGTACTTGATGAACGGTCTAAGGAATTGTTGAGAAAATTTGCGGAATTAAATAAAGTTAACCCCAGGGATGAAATTAACGTTTAATGATGCGACACGGGAAGAAATCTAAAAAAATAGGGTATATGATAAGTGTTGTGAGTGAAATGTACGATATTCACCCACAGACACTGCGTCAGTATGAACGTGAAGGATTGATTGTTCCCTCACGCTCGGACGGGAATACTCGTCTATATACTGATGATGACCTTGAAAGACTTGAAATGATTCTCAGCTTAACCCGGGAGCTGGGAGTGAATCTTGCAGGGGTTGATATCATCCTGAATATGAGAGACAGGATGGAGCAGATTAATGCCGGAATGGAAAAGCTGTTTACATATTTAGCAGAGCGATTTGGCGAAGATTTCAGTAATTATGAAAACATCAACGAAGAAGCTTTGATCAGGGTAAAACCATCACAAATCGTTAAAATGCAGATTGAAAAGAAAAGAAGCGGTTCAAAGAGCCGCGGGGAAGATTAATGGCAGCAGATAAAAAGATTCTTGAAAAGCTTACACCGAATAATCTGAGTCTATATCTGCGCGAAATCTCCAAAATTCCGCCAATTACACCCGATGAAGAAAAAGCCCTTGGCTGGCGGATTCAGAAAAACAGCGATGAAGAAGCGCTTAACACTTTAGTTACAGCAAACCTTAAGTTCGTTGTGAGTCTTGCTAAAAAGTACCGTAATTCGGGTATACCTTTCCTGGATTTAATAAATGAGGGAAATCTCGGCCTTATTGAAGCTGCAAAAAGATTCGATCCTACTAAAAACGTAAAATTTATAACATATGCAGTCTGGTGGATCAGACAGGCAATTATACACGCTATGGCTGAGCAGGGACGGATGATTCGTCTACCTGTAAAAAAGGCTATTCAGCTTAATAAGATAAACGGTAAGATTTCCAAACTTAAAAATAAACTTGACCGCAATCCTTCAATCATGGAAATTGCACAAGAGATGGAACTTGAACCGGAAGAGATAGAATCCCTTATAATCAATTACGGACCGCCAACTTCACTGAATATGGTTATAAGCGAGGATGGTAACTACGAACTGGGAGATATTTTTGAGCAGGTATTGAATGAGCCGGTTGATGAAAAGATTATACGTGAGTCTCTCACTGAACAGATTCGCTCACTTATAAAAGAGCTTAACGAGAACGAAAGAACGATATTGATAATGAGATACGGCTTGGATGGAGAAGAACCGAAGACTCTTAAGGAAGTCGGTGAATACATCGGGCTTTCGAGGGAGAGAGTTCGTCAGATTGAGAACCAGGCAAAATTGAAACTAAGAAAATCTACAAAGTGCAGACAGCTCTTGAGCTATATTAACTGATTGTGGGGACATCGCATGGTAAAAAAAAATCCATTTGAATTCTGTGAAAAGTGTAATCACACTGGCTGGATACTTGATATCAAGACAAACAAGGCGAAACACTGCGAATGTTTCAGCAGCGTAATAATAGAGCAAAAAATAACGAATTCCGGCATTCCTTCACGTTATAGCCAATGTTCTATAGATAATTTTGACACACTTGATAACAAAAACCTGAATAAAGCCCTTAAGAGAGCAACAGGATTTGTCACTAAATATCCTGCTGTTAAAAAGGGACTGCTCTTTATGGGTAATTCCGGAACTGGGAAAACACACCTTTCCGTTGCTATATTGATTCAACTAATTCGGCAAAAAGCAATTGATGGACTTTTCATCGATTACCAGGAGATGCTTCGCAGCGTTCAAGAGAGTTACAGCCCTGAATCAGGGAAAACAGAATACTATGTATTAGAACCGATACTTGAAGCTGATTTGCTGGTCATTGATGACGTCGGCTCGAAGAAAGCGACAGAATGGGTCAGGGATACACTTGCTTATATAATAAATCATCGTTACAACGAAGGCAGTTCAACCATTATTACTACGAATTATCTTGATGAAGATATAAATAATGATGTAAACGAAACACTAGCTGACCGTGTCGGCGTCCGTATACGCTCCAGGCTCTACGAGATGTGTGAAAGGGTAGAGATGGAAGGGGATGATTTCCGGAAACAATTCAAGATAAGATAATCTTTATTCGAAAAGCCCTGTCTGGTCCGGCTCTTTCCGTGCTTTCATACCGAAATGTTCATAAGCAAGCAACGTAGCGCATCTTCCCTGTCTTGTACGTTCAAGGAATCCTATCTGTAGAAGGAAAGGTTCATAAATATCTTCTATAGCGTCTTTTTCTTCCCCGATTGAAGCGGCGATTGTACCAAGTCCTACAGGGCCTCCAGAATATTTCTCAATAATAGTCAGTAAGATTCTTCTGTCTATTTCATCAAAACCATATTCGTCAACCTCAAGCATTTCAAGGGCTGAGAGGCAAAGATCTTTGGTTATTCTACCGTCTCCTTTTACCGAAGCATAATCACGAACACGTCGAAGCAGACGGTTCGCTATACGTGGCGTTCCTCTTGCACGGGAGGAGAGGATCTCCATCGCATCAGTATCGTAGTCCACATTAAGGATTTTGGCAGATCTTTCAATGATGGCTTGAAGCTCTGGAGCGTCATAGAAATTCAACCTCTGAACTATTCCGAAACGGGAACGCAACGGTGATGTAAGCAGCCCAACTCTCGTTGTTGCGCCAACAAGCGTAAATGGTGGTATCTGTATTTTTATCGACCGTGCTGCAGGCCCCTGACCGATTATTATATCAAGGTGATAATCTTCCATCGCGGGGTAGAGGATTTCCTCTACCTGTGGATTCAGTCGATGGATTTCATCTATAAAAAGCACTTCATTTTCGCGAAGATTCGTCAGGATTGCTGCAAGGTCGCCTGGTTTAGCAATGACCGGCCCTGAAGTAGAACGGATGTTAACTCCCATTTCCCGGGCGATAATATTTGCAAGCGTAGTTTTTCCAAGGCCAGGTGGGCCAAAAAGGAAGACATGATCTAGTGCTTCGCCTCGTCCACGAGCAGCTTCTGTGAAAATACTGATCTTCTCCTTAATCTTATCCTGCCCGACAAATTCACTCAGTCGTTCGGGCCTGAGATTATTCTCGAAGGTCTCTTCGTTTTCCAGTGGCTCTGGAGTGACCAACCGCTCTTCCATACTTTAAAATATTCTCCGGTTAATTTAAATTCTGCGTACTTTCAAATACCTTGATCCATTTTGTCTTCGAAGGGAAAAAATAGGCATGGACAACGACTGTTACAACTGCGAAAGCCTGAAAATACATTAAATTTCTGGACAATATATAAAGAATGATTCCGTAAATAATAACAGAAGCGGTCAGCGCGAATGTGACAATTTCAACATTAAAGCAGTTTGCTACAAAATCATCGAAGCTTTTATCCAGTAGCTGTTTATTTACATGAGGTTTAAACCTGATATTCCTGATAACCATTATTACAACAAGTTCCCCAAATGCTAGAAGAATAAAAACATATTCAATATACTGAATAGAAGATACTTCCTGGAAGCTGATCGATTGAACCCCAAAATAAATAACAGCGAAAAAAAACATAAATGCAAACCAGATTGTTTTAATAAGGTTTATTTTCTTATCGATGATCTCCATCATAGGTGGGTCGAGAATTATCATGTAATCACTCCTCCTGACAATTCAGATAAACATTGTTTAAGGATTTTTTCAAAATCCTCACTATTATCTATCGTAAGAAGAACTTTCGAAATTACACCTTCGACATCCTTCTTTTTATAACCAAGGTTAATCAATGCGGAAAGAAGGTCGGATTTTATACCACTTTCCAATTCGGTAACTGTACCAAAATATTGCTCATCGGATTTAAGATTTTTAAGTTTATCACGCAGTTCGATAATGATTCTCTCTGCGGTTTTCCTACCAACGCCTGGAATAGCAACAAGTCTGTCTACAGAGGCTGAACGGACTGCATCAAGTAATTCATCCGACGAAATACCGGATAGCATGTTAATTGCCAGTCTGGGGCCGATACCGCTGATTGAGATAAGGTGAAGGAATAGACCCTTCTCCAGATTGGATGCGAAGCCGTAGAGACTGATGTTATCCTCACGGACATATGTATGTATTAAGAGTTCAATATCACCTTCGGCAATACTGATCCTGTAATATGTATTATATGATATATTTACAAGATACCCGACACCTGAAGTCTCGATTATAACTTGTCCTGGATTTAAAAAATCCGGTTTACCTTTCAGTCGGCCAATCATGGCAGGATTATATATTGCAGAAATTCATTTTGCAAATAAGCAAATAATCAAGGCCTGATCAGGATTGGCGATTTAATTATTTGTAGTTAAAAATTACCTAATGATAAACCAAGCAATTTAGTGAACAGTGTCAAAAATAATACTATTAAAATCATAACAACGGTTATTCTGATGACTATCAATAGGTTTTCAAGAAAATCATTGAAGTTTTTTATACCTTTGGAATCAATATCTGTCACTTTCATTGCTGCTTGTGATGATTTAAGGATGAGTATACCGATAATAAAAGCAATACCAGGACCTATGAGATTTTCATAGCCGCGGTAATAAACCATTCCTGAAAAATAGATGACGAATTCGAGGATTGCATAAACGATACTTAGCATGCCAAGTCCGGACATCCAATATCCTATATTGTGTATCATTTTTTTATATTTTAAAGGCAGTTTAAATTCAGCAGAATCTTCGTTTTTTACATCATTTAATAAATCTGACATATCTTCTCCTTATTAAAAACCGTTTTGATGAAAATTACATGCAGGGCTTAATATAACAAGAGAGCCAATGATGATTATACAGATACCTATTACCATGCAAGTAATATAGATACGTAAGAAAAATAGCAACCGATCAAGAAAGATATCCATGTTCTCGCTTGATTCTCTGGAATCGTCGATGACCTTGCGTCCGCTTTTCCCTGCATTGATTAACAGTAGAGATACAAGGCATATAACAACAATAAAGATTATCTCAAAAGCTAGTTTGTACAAATCTTGTTGTTGTAAAAATATAACAATAATCCTGAAAGACGAAATGAGTATCGTCAGCCAACCGATCCATATCAATATATTGCTTATATTGACTATTGCCTTTAACTGAAATTCCGATGGCCAGATATTATTACTGGTTCTCTTAAGATTTTGTTTTTGTAGTGTGTCCATCTTTAATTTAAATTCCTTTCTTTTGATTCTCGTTTGGAGTCTGTAATAGATTTTCCTGCAATTCCTGCATCAATCTGTACTTTTAATATGAAACAGGAAATTATTAGGATAGCAAATCCAAGTACGATGGTTAAACTATCAGATGAAAATATATTACCCAGAAATCTAATGATTGATACAGCGATACCTAACCATCCCAGTAGAACCAAGGTCGAACCTATTTTATTTATTATCTCAAAATGGAAATTAGTCAGTTTGAAATTATCTAGAATTTTATTAGATACCTGAACTTCACTATTATCCATAATAGGATACCTCCTTTAGTAATTAATAGCGTTTAATATTAGTGATGCTATTTAGACTGTAGGCTCATTGATGAATCGATTAAAAATAATGTCAATGTTGAAATTA
>JAFGBY010000065.1 GCA_016932915.1 Acidobacteriota bacterium
ACTTTTCCAGGCCCTAAATACGATAATACGGGTGATTACCAGTCTTCAGGCGTGGAGGCTGCTATATATGCAAACTTGTTTGATATTATGAATATTTATTTTGGTGGATGCTACCAGGATACTACACCGGAGGATACACCGTTCGCGCCTGAGTTTAGTTTCACTTCCGGATTGAATCTTTATCCTATGGATAACCTGAATCTCAATTTTGTATTTCAATATTCGGATGAGTTTACATCAGGCAATCAGCGTACACCAGCAGCGAATATCCTGATCGATTCCTATATGCTTGCAAACCTTAGGATTGGTTATAACTTTGGTGAAATATTCTCAGGTGTGAAATTTACCGAGCTATTTCTCTATATAGAAAACTGCTTTGATACCGATTATGAGCTTAAACCAGGCTACCCTATGCCGGGTATAAACGCACACTTCGGAATCAAATTTAAAATGTAGGTTAGTTGTGATGACAAAAAAGACAATACTATCGATTCTGCTTGTGCTGGTATTTTCGATAATGGCTTTTCCGCATGATTATAAACAACATGTGATTATAGACACTGATTGTGGTGCTGATGATCTGAGGGCGATCTCTCTGATCTTGAATAACCCTGATATTGTAATAGATTGTATTATTGTTACTGAGGGTTCGCTTGATAACAGGCGGGGCCTTAAGCAAATTAACGAATTACTCGGTTATTTCTCAAGAAGGAATATTCAGGTTTATAATGGTAAATCATTGAATCTTCCTGCGCCCCCATGGCGTGAAAAAGTGGCGTCTTTGCGGCTTGGGAAAAAACAGATGTTGATCGAGAAACATAAACCATATAACAGAATAATCCCAGATATTCTCAATACACATGAAGGTGCAGCGTATATATGCCTTGGGCCAGCAACTACAATTGCAGCTATTCTTGCTGATAGTAATAAACTCCGAGGACACCTCTCTGAGATATTATTCTTCGGTACTCATTATTCAGATAGTGAACAGGATTGGAACAGCAGCCGTGATAAAAAATCAGCTTCTGTTTTGAAGAATTTCCAGTTGCCGGTTAGGTATTTCAGATCATCTAAAGTTCAGGCGGTTCCAGCTGATAGAGACTTCAGAGGAATAATAAAAAAGATAGATTCAGATTGCGCAAAGTTGATTTCTTTAATTTTCACCCAGTTGGATAATAAAGGAGAAGAGGCGCCTCATTTTAAAATATGGGATGACCTTATTCCTGTTTATCTTGCTAAACCCGGATTGTTTAAATTTATAGCCGTAGATAGTAATAAAAATGAGTATGTATTAACAACGGTTGATGGCAACGAAGTGAAAAAAGTTTATCTTGATCTTGCAGGAGAGAGTCCTTCAATTGGGATATCACCACGCAATACAGTTGTGCTAAAAAGCATCCCGGTTAATGCTATATCATACAGGACGGACCTGGCTCCATATGTGAAAGAAATAATCAAAACGCATGGTATCGAGGAATGGAAAGCTGCGGTGCTTACGAACGAGTTCCATAGGCACCTGGGCATCTACTCGATCATCGGTGTTAAAATGGGTATACGCGCTCGGGAAATCCTCGGCGCTCCTTTTGACGAGCTGGAAGTTATTACTTATGCGGGGCAGGAGCCGCCGCTAAGCTGTATGATCGACGGGCTGCAGGTCTCCACCGGGGCAAGCCTTGGAAGGGGAAGCATCAGGGTGGAAAAAGATAAAACCAGTCCTATTGCTATCTTTAAATATGAAAATAGAACAGTTGAGCTTTTTCTGAAGGATTCAGTTATCAGTAATATAAAAAGAGACATCAAGAAACTGACCGATAAATATGGTTTTCAAGGCAGTGACTATTTCCAGGCTTTGCGTGAATTATCTATTCAATATTGGTTGAATCTAAACCGCAAGGAGATATTTATAGAGAAATAATATTTTTGTCACTCCCACCGTAGCGAACCCTTAAAGTTCAGATACGGCCCTACGATAACCGGACGGTATAACCCTACATATCGTCCGGATTTATTTTATCCGAATTTCCATGTATTGAGGTAAGCTTGTCATCCCAGCAAACCTGATCTTCTGTAGATAGGATTATTTATCGATTTACTTATAATATATGGGCGCGGCACCATACCGCGCCCTGTAACAATGTGTTACACGTATTGAAATCTATTGTTTGGTGTATTCCAGGCTCAGGCTTTTTATCCTGATGTTATCTGAACGGTCTTTTTCAAGGAGAACATTTGTAGGATCCGCCAGGATGGTCGCAATATATGTTCCATCCGGAGCTTCGCATGATATCTCCACCTTTTTTTCCTGTCCGGCTTTAAAATTTGTCAGGGTCATCCGATCCGAGCAACTATAGGTTGATGAATCGATCCTAATATCAACGGTCAATTTATCAAGGTCGTGAAATTCAGATTTAACATAACCATAAATATTCCAGATTTTTTTATTTCCGGTTATTGTCAGGTTTCTTTTAATACTCGGATTGACATAGATATTCGCAGGTTTATCATTAACTAGAGCATAATTCGGATTTACTTTAGGTTCATTCTTCTTTATTTTGTAGTCAACCGCTGCGAGTGAACCTGACATCACTGAGAAAGTTTTTTCCAAATGGTTATCGGTTTCATCTTCTTCAGTAATGAGGTTATCAGGATCAAGGGTGAATGAAACTGTATGTGATCCCGCTGTAAGATTTGTCCATTGAAGCTCTATATATGCATCGTAACCTGCCTGTGTAGTGCCCTGGAAAATCTTTTCATTAAATTTAATGCCATCTATGAATCCCCTGAGAACCAGGTTATCAACAGGCTCATTTTTTACGAGAACGCGTACCTTGAAAGTGATGCTCTGGCTGACATTCGGATAAGCCGGTGTTATCTGGATATCTCCTGCTAGCTTTGGATTAGTCAACTGAGCCAACATAAGAGA
>JAFGBY010000066.1 GCA_016932915.1 Acidobacteriota bacterium
AGAGGAATCCCTTATACTCCGCGTCTCTCTCCGCAAGGCCTTTGATAGTCGGTAGTATAATCTTCTCCCTGATGACCTTTGCCTGTTCCTCAGTGAGGAATGCGGATGGTGAATAACAGCCCATACCGCCGGTATTCGGGCCGGTGTCGCCGTCGCCGATTCTTTTATAATCCTGCGCCGTAGGAAGGGGCAGGATGTCCTTGCCGTCCGTAAGGACGAAGTAGGATACCTCCTTGCCTTCCATAAAATCCTCGATGAGGATTTTTTCCCCGGCGTCGCCGAAGGCTTTTTCTTCCATGATTTCTTCGATAGCTGTTTTGGCTTCCTCCCGGTTATTGGCAATGATGACTCCCTTACCGGCCGCCAGGCCATCTGCTTTGATTACAACAGGGAATTCTTTTCTGTTTTCTATGGAGGCAACTGCATCAGAAGGCTTATCAAAGACCTCGAATTCCGGCTGCGCCACTCCGAGTTCCCTCAGCAGTTCGCGGGTGAACACCTTGCTGCTTTCAATCCTCGCAGCTGCCGCTTCAGGGCCGAACGACCTTATCCCTTCTTGATTCAACCTGTTCACGATTCCATCCGCGAGAGGCGCTTCCGGGCCGATCACGACAAGGTCTATCGAATTTTCTTTTACATATTTAACAATTTCATCAAACTGGGATGGTTTGATGGGAACAGTCTTTAACGGCGCTGCCATCCCGGGATTTCCGGGGGCGACGATGGTCTCATCCACAAGTGTGCTTTTTTCTATCTTCCAGGCTAATGCGTGCTCACGCCCGCCGCTGCCGATAACGAGTACTTTCATCTTTTTCTCCAAATTTGAATGAAATTATATTAAATGCCTCCGACTCGGTCAAATCAAATGGGTTTTTAATCAGAATAGTGGGAGTCGATCACACTCGGCGAAATTATTGTCATTGCGAGCGAAGCGAAGCAATCTGTTATTCCTGTTTCGTCGGACGGTATGTGTCATGCTGTCCGGAAGATTCTGGCAGAACGATTTTGAAGCAAGTGACACAATTGCTCCGATAAGAAATTTGTAATGCAACTATTAATATTATAAATACGTATAAAAAGGTTAGTATTATTTTTACTATGGATTAACTTTTAATATTTGGAGAAATCATGAAAACCAGATTTCTGATACTCGCTATTTTATTCATTTTCTTTACTGAATTTAATAACACGCCTTCAATGATTGCAGATAATTTAAAAGAGGATAGCAAAGAAAAACAATCAGATGTCAGTCCAGAAGATGAGTTGAACAAACTGACTGTGAAGATGAGTGATTTCGATGCATACTGGGATGAACGTGAGCCGGAAGTCGATAAATTTCTTGAGGATCACAAATCAGAGCTTATCGATATTAAGAATTGCTCTTTCGATAATATGGGAGTCGTCTTTTATCCTTATAAACAATATTTTCGGGAATTATTCTATGCGGATCCGGAAAGTAACAAAGACTGGAATATTCTAAAAAATAAGTACACCTGTAACGAGGTTTTCAATTATGTTTACCTTCAGGATAAAGAAAGATATACATTCAAACCTGAACCTCTTAAATTAGATCAAGGGATTGAGACAGGATTAGTAATTGCATATGGAAAACTGATAAAACCGCCTTATAACGTTACTTATGACATGAATAAAAAATATGTATACATAAATGGAATACAGATTTGGCCACAGGTTAGAAAAGCAGAATTACCAAAATCTAAATTTGATAATGAAATTGACGAATTTTTTAAATATAGAAGAGAATTTGTTGATCTCGAAACAAAATCGAAAAAAATATACAAAACTTTAAGGTATAAAGAGTCGAGCTGGTTTCTAAAGTACAAAGGCAAGGAAGAGGCTAAAGAAAATGTCAAAGTTCGTATGGAATTGGATAAAGAAAAAGGCAGATATATTTATGATTATAAATTATTAGGTTCAGACAACTTGGATTTTGATGTCACCTTGACAAGTATTAATATTTGGGATAAAGATATTTTACCTCCTATAAAGAAGCTGCCTGAACATTACTGGGATCATCCTAAATATAGAGTACCTGCAACAACAATTGATAAGTTTTTGAATGATAGTCAAAAATATATCCAACAATATTTAAAGGACGGTAAAATAATAATTATTAGTAATAAATTTTCAGACTTTGATTATGTTCATTTTATAATAGATAACCAATTGCTGGAAATCGTTAATGTTTTGGCTTCAAATCAAAATCCTCTTTTTAAGATTAAAAAAGTTGGTGAGGTTGATAATCAATTGCAGTATGTTACAGCAAAAGAATTATATTTTAATCTGACTCAGGATGACTTTCTCTATATATCAGAACGTTTAAAGAGAAAATCCGATTGATTTTTTAATCAGTTGAGATTTGGCGCACTATATTGCATAATCACCTGAAAAGATATGAACACTTTATTAAAGACAGTTAAAAAGGTAGTCATAACCATAGTAGGTTTTGCATTGTTGTTCCTCGGCGTGCTTGGGCTTTTCCTGCCTGTATTGCAGGGGATTCTATTTATAATACTTGGCCTTACGGTTCTTTCCGCCGAATATCACTGGCCCAGCGCAATAAAGGAAAAGTTCAAGGATTATTTCGACCGCAAAACTAAAGAGCACGAAGAGAATAAAAAAAGAAAGCGGGAGAAAAAGGCGAAGAAAGCAGCAACGAAGGCAGCGAGGAGGCTCGAAAAGAGGCGAGCTGAATAAAAAGGTGAATTATGACAGATCCGAAGAAACAGGAAATTACAGAACTCCGTAGAAAGATCAATCATCATAATTACCTTTATTATGTGATGGATTCGCCCGAGGTATCCGATGTAGAGTATGACCTTTTATACCGCCGCTTGCAGGAACTTGAGGAAAAATATCCCGAATATAAAACCCCCGATTCACCGACGATGAAGGTCGGCGCGCCGCCGCTGGAGAAATTCGAGCCGGTGGAACACAACCTGCCGATGCTTTCTCTTGCCAATGCGCTTAATGAAAATGAACTTATTGAATTCGATAAAAGGGTGAGGAATACACTTAGCCTCGATAAATCGCCGGATTATTTTGTGGAACTGAAGCTGGACGGCCTTGCTGTCGAGGTGATTTATGAGAACGGCATGTACAAATTGGCTTCCACACGCGGCGATGGGAAAACCGGGGAGAACGTTACCCTGAATGTTAAAACGATACGATCGATTCCTCTTTTGCTACGTGAAGGCGGGAAAGAATTCCCCCAGGTACTGGAAGCTCGCGGGGAAGTGATAATCCATAAAAAGGAATTTGCAGAATTGAACGAAAGCCGATTTCGGGAAGGGGAGCCGGTTTTCGCGAATCCCAGGAATGCTGCCGCTGGATCTCTCCGACAGCTTAATTCCTCCATAACAGCCTCCCGGCCGCTGGATGTCTTCTTTTACACAGTAGGTTTGACCGGTGAATGGGTGCCGAAATCCCAGCAGGAATTGTTACAGAAATTATCCTCCTGGGGATTGAAGACGAATCCAAACAGCAGGCTCTGCCGCTCGATTGAAGAGGTAATCGGTTTTTACCGGGAGATCGAGCAAAAAAGAGAGAGCCTTCCCTATGAGATAGACGGCATTGTGGTGAAGGTAAATTCATTCGCTCTGCAGGAAGAGCTCGGAGAGGTCAGCAAACATCCCCGGTGGGCGATTGCGTATAAGTTTAAAGCGCAGCAGGCTACTACCAGGATAAATTCTATTACCGTCCAGGTGGGGCGCACGGGGCAGCTCACCCCGGTCGCGGAGCTCGAACCGGTTGTCGTTGGCGGAGTGACGGTCAGCAGGGCGACGCTACACAATGAAGATGAAATACGCAGGAAAGATATCCGTGAGGGTGACAAAGTGATGATCGAGCGCGCGGGGGATGTTATACCTAAAGTTGTCTCGGTTCTTGCCGATGAAAAAACTCCGCGCAATAAGCCATTCCAGTTTCCGAAACATTGTCCTGTATGCGGATCGGCGGTCAACAGACCAGGCGATGAAGTCGCTTACTACTGTTCCGGTATCAGTTGCCCGGCACAGATCAAGGGGCTGCTCCGGCATTTTGTTTCCCGCAGTGCAATGGATATCGAAGGGCTGGGAGAGAAACTGATAGACAGACTGGTCGATCTCGGAATGCTTTCTTCCGTTGCCGATATCTATTCCCTTGAAAAAAATAAACTGGCGGACCTGGAGGGACTTGGCGAAAAATCGGCAGAGAATATATTTAGAGCTGTAGAGAAAAGTAAATCCCGTCCGTTCGCGCAGGTGCTCAATGCGTTAGGAATCAGGTTCGTGGGTGAGCGAACTGCCAGGTTGCTTGCGGAAGAGTTCAAGACGATAGATGCCATTATCCAGGCGGATGAGGACAGGCTGGTAACGGTGCCGGAGGTTGGACCCAGGATAGCCGAGTCTGTTCGTTCATTTTTCTCCAATGAGAAAAATCTGAATATTATCAATCGGCTAAAGATTGCGGGCTTGAGATTTGTATCCACTGAAGATGAACTTCAGCCCCAATCCGGCGCGCTTACGGGCAAGAAATTTTTATTTACCGGGACTCTCAACTCCATGAGCCGTGACGAAGCGAAAAAGAAAGTCCTGGCTGCTGGAGGCGATGTCATTTCCGCTGTCAGTAAAAACCTCGATTACCTGGTTGTGGGTGATCAGCCTGGCTCAAAGCTCGATAAAGCCAGATCTTTAGGCATACCGATACTCACAGAAGAAGAATTCCTTAAATTAACCGACTGATTAATCCTCAACCTTACCCCTAAGGGGTGAAATTTACTCCCGCGGACCTGGAATGCCAGTAGACATATGTATCCGGGTAATAAAAGATGTTGTATGTCGTAATCGGTTTATCATGCCCCTTGAAGGCTTCAACATAAAAGATGTAATTATTACCAGCTGTCAGCAAGGGGGTTGTGAATGACGGCAGTTTGATGGAAAGATCTGTCGTTATTCCCTTCCAGATAACTTTTGTAATTACATTACTTGAGTTGACCAATCCGACGGTCACAACATAGATTTCCGGTATATGACCGGCAAATGCTGGCGCCGTCCAGGAGAATGTAGGTGTTGTGCCGACTCCCTGGGTGATATAAATCATGTCTTTCTCAGCGCTGTCCATTTTCACGGTAAATTCACCGGAGGGGTCGATTGGTTCAGGTTCATCCAACCTCTGGATTCCTGCTGGGACGTATGCTGTAGTTGTACCACTACCGGTGACAACAGGATTGCGGGCATAGTTTATTCCCAGCCCGAGCTCGGTAAAATTATAAGACCTGTTCATCGCGCGATAAGGTATCCAACCCGAGCTTCCCCACCATTCAAATATTTTTTCGTGGTTTTGTCCATACGATGTACCAATCCGCAGGTCACCCAGGAAAGCGTTCATTGTGGCGTTGGGATTAGAAGAATTGGTAATTGTGACCTGTCTGGTAAGATCTTTCAGATGGTTTGTATTAGCCATAAAAGCGTATCCGAATCTTTCCTGCCTGTATGATCCGGCTGTAATGCGGGTGTATTCCCATCTACTCCACTTGTTTTCCGCATCTGTATCGAGGTCCATATATGTTGTTTTCCCGTTATAAAGAGAAACATTATTCCAGTACATATAGGTCTTTGGATATGTTGTTTCGGCTCTTAATCCGCTTTTATAAGTTGTATAAGAGTCCCACTGTTTAAGGCTTACCGCCTCAATCGGGGATGCAAATATTCCATTGAATTTATATGCAGATTGGTTTGCGCCGAGTGTTATCCTCTTCTGGTTAGCCATAAGAGTGATTATTTTACTCTCGGAATATGGAACCTTTGTCGTAAAAGAGATTGCCGCTGAGCCTGTACTCTGGCAGAGATTGTATAAAAAAGTGAAATGACGATCAGAGGCATGCGTCGTATACGCTGTCCCGTTTGCCGGTTTAAAATCAAATCTATAAGAACCAGTCGGAATATTCTCGAAATAAAATAAGCCTGTTCCGTCTGTGGTCGTTGTCTCATTATAACCGTTCCCGCTGATTGTGACAGTGGCGTTTCCAACTGCATAAGAGAGTTCATCTGACAGGTTATAATATCCAAAATATCCGGATATCACAATATGTACTGTGAGAGTAAATTCCTGCGTGCTGTATTTACTCGAATCCGATGCTTTAATGCGCACGGTGTGATCCCCGGCGTCATTTATTGTTGGTGTCCAGTATAGGACATCCTCTTCGAGATACATCCCCGTTGGACCTTCAAGCAGTTCCAGGGCTACCGCTGTCCCATCAGGGTCTCTGGCGGTTACATGGTATTCATATAAGATATTCTCGTAAGCATCCGTTATTGGGGTGGATGTAAAATCTGGCACCCGATCACATGCAAATAGACCTGCAATGAGAAGTAATAAGATTATAAGAGCTAATTTTTTCACCGGCTTTCCTCCATCAATCACATAATTTCCCTTAACCGGAATATACAGCAATTATCTAAGGTTGTCAAGAACTGCTAAAGTAGTTCTTTAATGTTGTCAGTATAATATGTAGTTTAAAAAATCTGTTTTAAAATCCTTATTAAAGGAATTAAAAAAGATCATTCAGACAATATCTGGAATGAATTCTTTCTTCGTTCTTCTGTGAATAATCTTCACGGTAATGGGTGCCGCGGCTTTCTTTTCTCTGGAGGGAGGCGAATGCCGTGAAGAACCCAACGATAAAGATATTACGTGTTTCAGTGCTGATTCTTGAGCCATTTAACGAAACGAATTCATCATATTTTTCCCTGAAGTATTCTACTGCCCGGTTCATTTTATCCGGTGTACGAAGAACCCCGACTTTCTCCCACATCAGCCTCTGCACTTCCTCTTTCATTTTAAGAGCTTCTTCAGGGGAAATTTTCCGTGTTAGAGTATTATAATCCTGTTCGCTCTTATCATTCACATCCGGATGAGCGAGTACATAATCGAGAGCGCTCCGCCCGGCCCTTGTACCGAATACGAGTCCTTCCAGCAATGAGTTGCTCGCGAGTCTGTTTGCGCCATGAACTCCGGTGCATGAAACTTCTCCTGCCGCGAATAAGCCTTCCAATGAGGTTTTACCATTGATATCAGCTTTTACTCCACCAATATAATAATGCGCAGCCGGTGTTACAGGGATTAGGTCTTTCTTAAGATCAAGGTTGTACACGAGGCAGTTCTGGTAAACCTGCGGAAATCTTTCGCGAACATCAACACTCGTTATTCCGGAGAGGTCTAGGAAAACGTGTTTTGCGTTTGTTTTTTTTAGTTCAAGCAGGATAGAACGGCTTACAACGTCTCTCGGTGCCAGCTCGGCTCGTTCGTCGTACTCAGGCATGAACCGTTCACCGTTGATATTCTTGAGAATTCCACCTTCTCCCCTGATTGCCTCGGTAAGGAGAAAACGTGGCGCACCCGGAGCAAGAAGCACTGTGGGGTGGAACTGGACGAATTCCATATCCTGAAGTTCAGCTCCTGCAAGAGCAGCGGCTGCCATCCCGTCGCCGGTCGCGAGTTCCGGGTTGGTAGTATCACTGTAAACCCTTCCCGCGCCGCCAGTCGCGAGGATAACGGCATTCGCGTAAACCTTACCAACTTTCTGGCTCCGCTCATCCAGGTAAGATGCGCCGATTATGCGTCCGTTTTTGTCATTCAGCAGCCCGATAGCAAAAACAAACTGACGGATTGTGATATTTTTAATACTGCTGACTTTCGCGAGTAATGCGCGGACTATCTCTTTGCCTGTAGAATCACCACCGGCATGAAGAACCCGTTTGTGGCTGTGCGCCGCTTCACGGGTAAAAACAAGTCTTGTTTTTTCCTTGTCAAATTTTGTGCCCCAGTCAATCAGGCGGTGAATATATTGCGGCCCCTCACCGACCAGAATATGAACCGCATCGGGATTGCAGAGCCCGTCTCCAGCAACCAGGGTATCGCGAAAATGAAAAGAGACTTTATCCTCATCATTCATCGCAGCGGCGATGCCGCCCTGTGCGTACTCCGTGCTGCTTTCCTTCGATTCGTCTTTCGAGATTATGAGGACTTTACCGGCAATAGATGCTTCAATCGCGGCGCTCAGGCCTGCGATTCCGCTTCCAAGAACTAGAAAATCGTATTTTTCCATCGGCTCTTTCTTGAATTTATTGAAGCCAATATATGACTGAACCGTATCGAAGTCAATCAATAAAGGCCGGACAATTGACCCAATAGGTTTTGGAAATCTTATATGCTTTAAGATTCTTTAAAAAGAGAACTAAATCCATTTCTACAGAATGAAAAAAATATAAATAGTATACAATAATGTATTGTACATAAGAAATAAATATTCTATAATGTAAATAAGTCAAACATAGGAGTGTTTCAGATGAAATTTAGAACTATTTATTGGGGTGTACTATTCTGTCTATTATTTTTTATGGTTTCATGTGATCCAGCTGATCAGGATATGGTGGGTACTTGGGAGGTAACAATTATACATGATAATGTTACACAATATGCTATTTTTGTTTTTAAAAGCGATAATACAATTGAGTGGTGGATAGATAGTGACCCGATGAATGAGCCAGTTAGTAAGGGATGCCTTGGATGGATTGGATTTCACTGGGAATACGATAAAGATGAAGGACTGGAATTATACGGTCAGGGAACACTAGCTTCAGCTACACCATGTGGTTTTACTACTTTAGTCGCATGGATTCAGTATAATTTAGTTGGTGAAGCCATGAATGATACTTTCACTATATCCGGTACTGCTACTAACAGCAGAGGATTATCCTTTAATGTAACTATTACAGGAAGGTTATTATATATATAACAATCACTGTAGAATAAATTTTTACCGGAAGCAGTTTTGATAGCTGCTTCTGTTTTTTTATAGGATTATGAATATTTACTTACAATAATTATTATATAATGTTGTGCCTATGATCCTGTTTCTGCATTTATTTGGAACTGTAAGATATGATTCTGCGTTTCAAGATATAAATTCGCCATGAATATTATATTGGACGGCGGTTGAAATTAAGGGTGTTATAAAGGAGTACATGAGGTGAAAAACTTTTCCGCATTTGTATTATCTTTTTTAATTATATTGGTTGCTGTTCCGTCTTTGACTATGGCGAAGACGAATGATGAAACCGGGGCAATAAAACCCAAAGTACTTATCCTTCTTGGTGAGTGGTTCGGGGATGCTTATTTTCCCCTTAAAGAAAAACTTGAAGCGCTCGGTTGGGAATATTACCGGGTTGGTGTAGATGAGGCGTACAGGGGATGTTATAACAAGAAAAGAGACATTGAGCTGAAGAGCGATATTCTGATCCCTGAGCTTAAGGATTTATCTCAGTATGATGTGTTGATTATCCCCAGCGGGCCTCAGTACCGAAAATTTATTGCTAATGATGTCGTACTTAATTTTGTCAAGAAAGCATATGATTCCGGCCTGGTCGTTGCGACATTTTGTACAGGGAATATTGTCGCAAACAAGGCTGGATTGTTAGAGGATAATAGCGAATGGGAATACGATGTATTTCCTCCAGAAATTACTATAGTTAAAGACAGGCTGATTATTGGCCCACGAGGCGGAGGGCCTCCCCCAGGTGACGGATACAAATCTGTGCCTTATGATGCAATTCTCAAGACGATTGCCGATGAATTGAATAAGATTAAAAAATAAACTATAAACCAGAATCTAAATATTTTACCTAAACAGGTGAATCGATGATCACCTGCTCCTTTTATTTTAATGATTGTAAAATATTCCTATGTATGTTTTTTCCGAATTATTTAAACCTGGTATTGGATGGTTTGTCGGTATTTTTCGCCCAGTATTTTTTAATCACCTCGATTAGAGCGCTTGTGGTGACGTTGGTATGATTGTTCGGATCTGTCCCATGCATCATGTCGAACTCATCGATCTCACTCGCATAGGGTAGCCATGATGAACTCCACATCCAGTGAGCATAATTGATCCCGAATTCCTCGAATTTGTTGATTTGGTCATCCATGAACTGGGCTGCCCCGGGTACGAAACGGTGTACACCGAACTCATTTACCGCCATAGGTATACTGCTGTGAGAATCCGAGAAATCTGAAATAGCGCCAAGAAATTCGCCCATCCAAGTGTTATTTACGGTATCTGCCCGGCCGTCCCAGTCGGCATCCCAGGTGCCAGGGTAGCTCTTCATGTTCTTTGAATAATCCTGATGTGTATAGACAAATGGTTCATATTGATGAGCAGTATAGACAACTTTCTCCTGAGCATTCGGGATGAGATACGGGAGCCATTCTATAGAGCTATAGCCCTGCCCACCGATTAGGATAGGAGTGTCGAGATCGACTTCACGGATAGTAGAGGCTATTTTTGGATGCAACTGGTTCCAATCAGCGAGGGTGTTTTTATACCTATTGTAGAATATCTCCGGATCCCAGAGGTTGTATATCGCTTCCTCTGAGTTGGGTTCAACCATCAGGTCATACCCAACTATAATTGCGTTGTCCTTATATTTCTGTGCTGTATATTTCCACATCTCTTTCCATGCATCCTGCGCAGCTTGCAGTTTCCAGACATTCTCGTTTAAATATGATTTCGAGAACCAGTCATCGCCATAGTAAAAAGTGAATTCACTTCTTCCAGGCCCCGTACGGAAGGATATTACTGCGAACATATCCGCTTTCTCGATCATCTCCAGCAGGGCATCCAGGTTGGCTTCAACCTGCACATCCAGCTGATAGGGTGGTTTTTCCGTGTAAAGACCAGGATGAGATATATTTACATAATTGGCTCCCATGGCAGCAAGGCGGTCGAAATCATCCTGTGTATATGGCGGACCGCAGTAAGCAGAGCCGAGGAATTCGTTCCCGTCGAGTTCTTTATATACTTTCCGTTGCCAGATGTTTATTCCTCTAAGTTTCGTTCCTTCAGCCCAGAGAGACCACTTGGTAACAGTATCATCAGTATTATTGTCATCATCCGAATTGTCATTATTATTACCGGATTCATCGCAGCAAAGTAATAGGAATGCGGTTAAAAAACACACACAAATAAGGATTCTTTTTATAGTATTCATTCTTTGTCTCCCTGGTAGTTTTAATCCTGAATTGTATCTCTACTAAATATAAATAATGGTGGAAAATGCATAGAATAATCCTATTCCTTATTGTTTAGTTGAGAACCACAGTTAAATCTGATTTTACATGAAAATAATTTTTAGTGAAGATAATAATGTGATTTTTATAAATATGTGAATTAATCACTAATTTCCGCTTAAAAGAAAAGGTTTTTCATTGACGGAAAACCATTTTTATTAATATGAATTTAATTTTAAAACTGTATTGCAGTTTACATTTTTAAACATTGTTTTGATGTATATAGTTTTTATTAAAAAAGGAGTTTCTTATGGGTAAGAGAGTTTTATTTGCTATTACAGTAATGTTATTTGTTTGTCTTCCGCTTTTTGCAATAGATTTGCGAATTGGGCCGAATATAATAATGACGCCGTCAAATCCCGCGCCTGGAACAAATATGGAGTTTAAATGTAGGTTGATTTCTTATGGCGGTGATTCAAAGAATGTTCAAGTTTTTGTTCAGATGGGAGGCACGACGATTTATAATCATCTGTATCCTGTATTATATGATGGAAATCAGAAAATTATTAGTGTTAATTGGACTGCTACACAAGGAACACATACTGTAAAATTCCATATTGCCAGTGTTGATCCGACCACACCTGATAGTACAACCGGGAATAATGTGGCTATGAAAACATTTACGGTTATCCCAGCAATTACTGTTGGTAAAAAGCTAGGGACAGTTACAAAACCTGGCCCGATGACCGGTGCGACAACATATACACCTACACCTAATTTTCAGCTAGATCCATGTTTTGCCAACAGGAACGGGACAACTGACTTGACTGTAGATAATTTTCATGTCACTAAAGTAGGCGATACACAATGGAAATTCACATTCCAGATTAAAAACAGTGGCCCCCGCTGCATAAAGACCCTGGTATATGAAGTCGAAAATATGGGCCATATGGTAAAACAGCAACGTCTCGGAAACCTGACAAATGCAGGTTGGCTGCTCCAGGGGAGTAACGATGTATACCTGGTTGAAAAGACAGTGTCGGCCGATACAAGTCCGCCTTTCTGGACGGAAAACGGGCATACCTATACAATGTTCACTGTAACTGTCGATACATATAGTGATAATGCTGAGACAAACGAAAGTAATAACTCCACGACTGACAATTTGCAGCTTCAATAGCCAGTTTACAGATATTTCGGATTGACTGAGCCGGATTCCTGTGCGGGAAACAGGAATCCGGTTTTTTCTGTTATGCCATGACTTAAGAAAGACCTATATCCTTAAAGGCCTTATTGACTTTTTCATGTTTTTGTTATATGATTATCAACTATTCCACAGATACTCTTTTTTTCCGCTGATCAGGGGTTTTCAGAATCTTTCTTGATTATTTATGGAGGGGAAAAATGAATCCATTAAACACCATTTTTAAACTTACCTGTTTGGTATGTTTATGTATTTTAGCAGGAGGCTTGTGTAATGCGCTGTTTGCGCAAGGTAAAGTGATTCTATACAAGGATAAAAATTTCAAGGGGACTGTGCGTGAAATCACAGCGAATGTCGCGAATCTGTCTCTGTCACCCTGGTATTTTCATGACCAGGCTTCTTCATTGAAGCTCGAAGGAGTCACTAGTATTGCCGTCTATGACCTTGCAAATTTCGGAGGCACATGTGAGACGATTACGCATGATATGGCGAACCTTGGAGATAGTCTTATCGGAAATGACAAAATTACTTCGATTAAAATTAATGCGGATTGTGGTACGGGACCGGCGGTAATTCTCTATGAGAAAAGCAATTACGGCGGCAAAATGCTCAAGGTGACCAGGGATGTCGCAGACTTATCAGGTTCGGCATATAAATTCAATGATATCACGTCCTCGTTGAAGCTGGACGGCGCGACTTCAGTTGCTTTGTACGATCATGCAAATTATCTCGGTAACTGCCAGGTATTCAACACGAATACCGGCAACCTGGGCGGGACTAACATCGAACACGATACTGTTTCTTCGGTAAGAATAAACGGTGATTGTTCTTTCGGCGGATCATATGCAATGCTTTATGAAGATCAAAATTATGGTGGAAGATCAGTAAGGGTTACCGATAGCATGGCGGATTTGGACCTCTCCAAATTCAACGATAAACTGTCATCGCTTAAATTGTTTAACCTTCAGAGTGTGGCGATTTACGAACATAAATCGTACATGGGTAAATGCCAGACAATCAGGAATCCTAATGTGGCTGATCTCAAAGAAAGCGCTGTGAAAAATGATAAAGCATCTTCGATTAAATTAAATAAACAGTGTGAAGATTTTGTAAAGCTGGAAATTAAAAACAAGGGAGGATTCGTAATCCGATTCCGGTTTGAGAATGGGTACCCGGACTACGAACAGAGGGACCTGGCTGCATTGAAATCACATACGTTTAGCTTGAGAGCAAACGAATCTGTACATGTGATAGTTTATGTCATTTATATAGGCGACAACATCGTAAACACTTATGAGATCTGTAATTATGAAGTGCCGATGGATAGAAACACAAAAATTGAAACCCTCGGTACTTTATTCAATCCACACTGTGAATTGAAGTACGAGTATTAGAAACTTTTTGAACTTTTAGTATATGGGAGCAGATGCTCTGTGACACACACTGTTCCCATGGAGTGGGAGCCGGTCACACCCGGCGATTAGAAATCTATGCGGGGCGTGATATATTATCGCACCCCGAATTTACCGTTTTGGAGCAGGTGATACATCTGCTCCGACAAAAAAACATTGAGTTCAGGGAACATCCCTGAACTCGCTTGGCTCAATAAAAAAGTAATTATTCCTGCGAAGACTCTCGCTCGCAGGCGGGTTCAGGTCTCCTGACCTGAACCTTAAATTGGTTCGGATCAGGAGATCCGAACCCGCAACCATTTTTATCAATTATTATATGTCGAAAATAGCTTTTTCGCTTTCGTCTCCATCGGTGTCAATTTTTGATACAGCATATATATATTCGTTTGAAACCGGGACAGCTTTATCCGTGTAGCCGAATATACCCGGCGCTACTTCTGAGAGCGTTTCCCATTCATATCCATTGGTTGAACGATAGATCTTGAATCCGGATGTCGAGTATATATCATCTGGATTTTCCTGCCATGAAAGATCTATATATAACACTGCCTTCATCAGGCTTCTGTCTTTCCTGATTTCTGCTTTAAGGCCCACCGGGCTCCGGGGCCAGGTGTAGTTTATCTGTGCTGAGCACATCTCAGTCTCTCCTAATTTTGCGACAACAATGGCTTGTCCAGGATCACCGGAAATAAGTGTATCCGAATATTTACCAGTAGTGGAATCAAACTGGTTTATTCCAAGGATGAGCCCGTTAGTTGTATAGAAGTTAAGTTTCAAATCATAGAGAATTGGAGTAGGAGCGGAGCCATCAGAATAATTTTGATAAAGAGTAGTCGAAACTTGAGCGACTTCTCTTCCGTTTGCTTTAATCGATTGCGGTGATATTTTTAAGTCACAGGAAATCTCTCCGGCAATGAAAACTATTATTTGTTTCGATGCAACTGCTGACCACCTGTCGTCATTGTCTTTCACATGGAGTGAAGCGGTGAATTTACCGGATGTTGTGTATTCATGTGTAATAATCTCTCCTGTCCCGGTTGAACCATCACCAAAAGACCATCTCCATGCGACTACAGAACCATCCGAATCGTATGAATTTGAACCATCGAAAGTAATTGTAACAGGCGCGACTCCACCAAACAAATCGGCATCGATTACCGCAACCGGCGCGTTATTTGGAATATACCATTGTAAAGCGACCATTGCCGCATCGTTGTTTCCCTGGTGAGTCTGATATTCATTGATAACCGGGAAATCCGTAGATCCACTATAACCAGCAAGATATATATTTCTTGATGAATCAAGGGCCATGGCGTTGCAGTAATCCCCCATAGTTCCACCTATATATGTGGAGAAAATGAGGCTACTTCCGGTCGGATCAAATTGAGTTACAAAGAAATCCCAATTCCCCTGGTCATCCTGGTACTGATTTTCTACCGGGAAATCACTTGAGTATGTAGAACCTGCAACATATATGGAGCCCGTATTATCGAAGGCAATACCATGACCTTCATCACCGGCGCTGCCCCCGATATAAGTGGAATAGAGAAGGCTGTCTCCAGCGGAAGAGAGCCTCGTTACAAAAACATCCGCGTTTCCATGGTTTGTTAATTGGTATCCGTTCAAACATGGATAGTTGGTCGAATATGTGTAACCCGTAATATATGCCGATCCTGATGAGTTGATTGCTATAGCTCTTCCATAATCGGCACTACTACCACCCAAGTAAGTCGAATATGAAAGTGTATTTCCTGTCGGGGAAAGCTTGGTTACAAATGCGTCATAACTTCCCTGGTAGGCTTGATAATGATTTACAAGAGGAAAATTTGATGAGTTAGTATGACCTGTCACATATGCTGCCCCGGAAGAATCTACATCAATACCGTACCCGTAGTCTCTGCCGCTTCCCCCCAGATATGTTGAGTATAATAGCGTATTACCAGCCGGGGAAAGCTTGCTTACGAAGGCGTCGTAATCAGCCTGGTCAATCTGGTACTGATTCACGCTGGGATAATTCGTAGAATATGTCGTTCCAGTGATGTACGCTGCCCCGCTGGAATCGATTGCAATGGCATATGCCTGGTCGCTGCTGCTGCCGCCGATGTATGTTGAGTAAACGAGTGCATTTCCTGCGGGAGTAAGCTTTGTTACGAAGCAATCATAGTTGCCCTGGAATGTTTGATACGGATTTAAAGTAGGGAAATTTGTGGAATAAGTCTGACCAGTTATGTAAGCTGATCCGGTAGAATCCACAGCGATGCCATATCCATATTCACCATTATTCCCGCCGAGGTATGTGGAATACTCAAGGGTGTTCCCGGTCGGGGAATGTTTTGTCACGAATGCATCGCTGGCGTTTTGACTGCTTTGGTACTGGTTTTGAGTTGGGTAGTTAGTCGAGCCTGTATATCCTGCAATATAGGCTGCGCCGGATGAATCGACAGCAATACAATATGAATAATCGTGGCCCGTACCTCCAAGATATGTTGAGTAGTCCACTACGAGTGGATCGATAATTAATTCAAGATTTGTATCGTATTCTCCAACTTCAAAACTATAGCTGAACTTTCCAATCTTCTTGAAATTTACTGATATCTTGACCTTCTCCCCGTTTAAAATTTGATAACTGACCGGCTTTTTATGGATCAGGTTTCCGAAATCTGTGTTCACAACAAGATTTCCGTCTGTGTCGATATC
>JAFGBY010000067.1 GCA_016932915.1 Acidobacteriota bacterium
CGAACACGGAAGTTAAGCTCTTCAGCGCCGATGGTACTGCATGGGAGACTGTGTGGGAGGGTAGGACACTGCCGGGTTGCCAATTAAGGCCCCTTGATTGATATTGCTTTTGGGGTATTTTGATCATAATTTTACCACTGTCCTACCTCCATGTCTTTTCAATAATGTTGCGAACAAATCGGTCGTACTCGTCCCTTGAATCGGATTAGTTATTTCCAAAAAGCTAAAAGAAATAACTTGAAAATTGATGATGATATCATTAAAATTAACGATAATTATCATATAAGTCTTTAGATGACATGGGGAGGTTTCGCCGACATGTATCATGAAAGGATATTGACGGACAGGCTGCACAGGCTCTTTTCTGTTTTTCCGGTTGTTGTCGTATCAGGGGCTAGACAGGTAGGGAAAAGCACTTTTCTTGCCAATACACTGGGCATGAAGATGAACACTGTTGTGTTTGATCCGGTGATTGATATTGAGAATGCGAGAATGGATCCAGAGCTGTTCCTTAGTAATCGTACCCCTCCAGTTATCCTGGATGAAATTCAATATGCACCGGAACTGGTCCCAGCTATTAAACGGCGCATTGACCGGGATCGTTCGGCAGGTCAATATATCCTGACAGGCTCTCAACAATGGGGGGTGATGCGAACTATATCCGAAAGTCTTGCCGGACGCGCGGTATTTCTGGATCTTGAGGGATTCAACCTTGCAGAGATAACCCATGAGAAGCGGCAAGACACCTGGCTTGATAAATGGATTGGAGATCCGGTGGATTTTCTGAAGACCTTTTCAGGACGATGCCTCACAAAAACCACTCTTTATGAACAGCTCTGGCGAGGATTTTTTCCGGAAGCGCAATTTATCCCTCTTGACACGATTCCTGATTTTCACGTTGCATACCAGCGAACATATATTGAAAGAGATGCCAGACAATTTGCGGATGTATCCAATTGGCAATTATTCGGGCGTTTTCTTAGAATGACTGCGGCTCTGACCGCCCAGGAGGTCAACTACAGCCAGATAGGTAGGGAGCTGGGCCTCACTCCACAGACAGCCAGGCGCTGGCTCGATATCCTAAAGGCTACCTTTCAATGGGTTGAACTTGAGCCCTTTTCAGGAAATGCGATAAAAAAGGTGAGCGGCAAACCAAAGGGATACATATCGGACACCGGTCTGGCCTGTTCCGTCCAGGCCATATCGAGCCCCATGGCTATAGCCGGGCACCCATTGTGGGGCGCCCTGTTCGAAACCGCGGCGGTTGCCGAGGTCCGGAAACAGTGCTCATTCATGTCGCCAAGGCCCAGGATGTACCATTGGCGTACATATGGCGGGGCTGAGGTAGATATTATTATCGAATATGACGGCAGATTTTATCCGATCGAAATAAAAGCAAAAAGCAATCCCAGCCGGGGCGACACATCGGGAATTTCCGCTTTTAGACAGCAATATCCGGACATTCCGGTTGAAAGGGGACTGGTGCTCGCGCCAATCGAAAGGCCGAACCGCATATCTGAAAAGGACTATGCGGTACCTTGGGATATTAAAAATGTATAGGGGGCGGCGCTGTCACGTTGTTAACCCAAAAATTTTTTGATTCAGTGCTAATTGCCGATAGCTTAACGTTAAAAGAATTTCTCGGTGGCTATAGCGAAGAGGTTACACCCGTTCCCATCCCGAACACGGAAGTTAAGCTCTTCAGCGCCGATGGTACTGCGTGGGAAACTGTGTGGTAGGGTAGGACACTGCCGGGTTACCAAATAAAGAAAGGCCCCTTGATCATAAAATATAAATCAAGAGGCCTTTTTTTATATATTCAGTTTCCCGGGAACCCTTTTTAAAGATTAGAAGATTATCTTTTTGATCAGCCCATATCAAATCCTTCAACAACTGATTTGTACTTTTCGTGAATCATCTTCTGATCAAACTCCCAGAATTCTGCCAGCATAGTTTGCTCTTCCTTATCGGTGAAGTATGCTCTGGAGGCTGGAAAGAAAATCTTATCTTCTTTCTCGATATGCTTGGGATAAAATTCGGTAAGTAATTGAAGCCTGGCGGCAATTTCAGTCAAGGCATTAGTATCACCATTCCGGTAGCGAGTATTGGCCGCCATTGAAGAAAAGCCAACCTGAGTAGTAGCTTTTGTTAAGAGTATTTTAACTCCTCAAGAACTTCTTTCACACGCTCAGGCTCATCGGACCCGATTCTGACTGTTTTTCCATTTTTTACTTGTATTTCGACTGCCTGGAGTCCTGAAACATTGTATAGCCACCCGTTTTGAATTAAACGAATTCCCCATCCATAATACCAACGATTTTTTACAACTTCAGCTTTTTCAATCTCTGCAATTAAAATTCTTTTTTTCCAGAATCCATGGCCAAAGAAAAATATCAGATCCTGTTCGTTGATTTCTATAGTAAGTGAATGAAAAAGATATAAGAATATCGCCAGCGCAATTGATATAATTATTGTAATTAGACTGAATTCGGTTTTAAGCATAATGACTACAACAAGAACCAGACCTGCTATTAATCCCCAAATTATAACATGACCGATTTGTTTATGACTATAAAGTGTATTCATTATCCTCCCTCCTTCAAAAACTAACGATTGAACTGTGCCGACTGTTTTTCGTTCGGCACCAGTGAGTTCTGCATGTTTTGTTGTCTATATCCTATCATATGCTTCCGGCTCTGAAGCAGGAACTTTTTTAAGTACATTACGGAATTTTTTTAAACTTGCTCTTTTAGCCCTTGCCTCAATGTATTCTTCAGTTAATAGTGCAGACATTTTTTCAGCGGCAGCAGATGCTAAAAATTGATTAATGGAGATTCCCTCTTGTTTAGCTAGTTGCCTAATTTGTGCATGCAAAGAGTTTGGAATTCGCAGACTTAACGTACTCATGTTATTACTCCTATCTCGGCAAGGAATTCTTTGGGATCAAGAACTCTTAAACCGAATGTTTCTACGTTTTTAAAATGCCGTTTATTATAGGTTATTATAGCATCGCAGCCACCCGCAACCGCAACTTCTAAAACTAGGTCATCGGAGGAATCAGGCAAAAAAGGTCGCCAGAGAAAAAAAATATCTTGAGGTTCTCCGATATAGCAGAAAAAGTCGATAAAATCCGTGATGTCTTTATCTGTAATTGAAACAGGAAGCTTTCCCCGTCTCAGCACATCTTCATATTCAATAATTAAAGGTACTGATATTACTATCGAAAACCTTTTGTTCGGTATAATAGAAACCAATTTATATGAAGCCCCAAGTTGGGATTTCAAGGCTGTAAAGAGTACATTTGTATCTATTACGATTTTCATATGGTATTATATATCATACCAAGATTTGTTGGTCAAGGGTAATTAATTTTGATGCAGAACGCCGCGCTTCAGGTGCGCTAAAAGGCGGCGCAACCCAAGCCTGAGCTAAACACCCAATTTTGACCGCCGCCTTTTGGCGTCACCTGCAAGCGATTGTTCAAGTAAGCCGCTACGCGGCAGAGTACCTTTCTTCAATCAC
>JAFGBY010000068.1 GCA_016932915.1 Acidobacteriota bacterium
ATCTTATGGTCATGTATTAACAATTAAATTCAAAGAGGTGTGTTTATGTCAAAATTTCTTTTTTTTAAGAAACTCATTGAAAAGCTGACTGAGTTTCCGTTTCTCCGCAAAGTTTTCGGAATACTGGCTAAAGTAATTGCTGTAGGACTTATTGTTGTCGGTATTATTGCTATTATTGATCATTGCAGCTATGTAGGTGAAACAGCTGAACAGATTGTTGCATGGGTGTTGACCGAAGTTATATTACTTTTTGTTCTATTTATATGGTTCCATATCTGGTGGATGAAAGGCTTAAAGATATGTGAGCTTAAAGAAAAGGATTATTATTTCGCACCGGTCGCACAACACTATCTTAGGGGACTTGGTGAATGGGGAGCTGTTTTTTATATCTTCTACTATGCAATTGCTGGAATGCTTCAGTGCTTTATCTTGGGAGTTCCTCGAGCAAATCTTGATGGTTTAATCGGTTCGTTACCGGAAATTATGCATCTTGTTCCTATTGTCCCGACAACCGGTTTTACGGGCGGATTATTCTATCTACTTAACGGCTTTGTTGGCGGTCTTCTGCATCTCGGTATTATGTATCTATTGGCTGAACTTCTTGGTATTTACATGGATATCGCCAGAGGGAAAAAGAGCTAGTTTAATTTAATTTCATAATTTTAACGCTTGATGCTGTTTTCAGGCATTGAGCGTTTTTTTATTCTATTAGGGTCAATTTATGCAACCTTTTTCGTTATAATCAGTATACTTTATGTAAAGAATGGAGGACAAGATGACACAGTACAAACGGCTGTTACCGGTATTATTGATAATACTGTTATCATTCTCACTTAATGGTTGTTCACAGGAAACGGAAAAGGAACGACAACTTTTAAACATGGCGGATGAAATCCTCTCGGACGTTTCAAAAATGGTCGGACAGGAAAGCACAAGAAAAGTAAAAAAAGGTTTTAAAGATAAGGATGAATTAATCGCCATCCTCGACAAGATGATGGAAGAGGAATATCCCGAAAATGAATTCTACGCATATGAAAAAGCGCTGAAATTCATGCGGTTGATTCCACAGGACATGAACCTGTTAGAAAAAATCAAGTCTTTTTACCTCGAGCAGATTGGCGGCTTCTACGATCCTGATGCTAAAGAATTATACCTGATACGCGCAGGGCAGATACCGATGCTGGATAACCCGATGGTGCAGAAAATGCTCATGGCTCATGAGTTGACCCATGCTCTACAGGATATGAAAGTTGATCTTAATAAAATGCTCAGAGATGCGCCAAGCGATGATCATACGATTGCAAGATTGTCTATTGCAGAAGGTCAAGCGGTACTGGTCATGTTTATGTATGTAATGAAAATGCCAGCTGACAAGGTTCCGGATCTTGCTGCGATGCGTCCAATGATGACAAGTGGTTCGGGAGGAATGATGGGTGCATCATTCGAAGAATTCGAGAACGCCCCCCGATACTTGAAAGAAACTTTGGCTCTATTCCCATACCTGGATGGGGCAATATTCTATCAGAAATACTTGAAACAGTTCCCCGACCGAAAACAGATTGAGATTTTTGACCACCTTCCCTCAAGTTCAGAACAGATTTTACACTTCGATAAATACCTTGAGAATGACTTACCTCAGTTGATTTCAATTGATAAACCGGAAAACCTCTTGGGGCAAGCGTGGACGATGCTACTAAATCAATCTCTTGGTGAAATAGATTGGCGGCTGATGTTCGAAGAAACCGGAATCAAGAAATCAGCAGTAAGAGATGCGGAAGGATGGGATGGAACAGAAATTTTCATTTATGAAAATAAACAGACAAAAGATACTGCGGGTCTTATCATCAGCACCTGGGATTCGAAAAGAGATATGATGGAAGCGGCGGAAAATTATAGAGAGCTTCTCATGAATAAATACCCGGATGCGAAAGAAGAATTCAACAAAGACTATATTAACTTTCATAATGGAGAATACTTAAGTCAAATTATTATGAAAGATAATGACCTTATTGTTATTGAAAACATACCGGTTACTTTAATAGACCAGGTAAGGGAAAATGCCCTGAAATATACAAAAATCGAATCAAAATAAAAGAAACAAAATAAAACAGCCGGTTTTAAACCGGCTGTTTTTTTATTTCTGATTTCTGGGACTCTATATAGTAGCCCTTACAATATTATATTTTTCAATATTCAGTTTTTCTCTGTCGCCTCCCGAAGCAATCCTCAGGAATTGTAATTCCTGCGGCTTGTGGTTCATGATCGTGGCGGAAAATGCATCAGCTTTCAACGGATCAATACCGGCAACAACGGTTTTTTCCAGCCTTACATCATTCGGATTTGTACCCTGTGGCCCATTACGGAAACGAACCCTGTAGGCATCGATGATAGTCAGAGCAGGTTTAAAGAAATTGCTCATATCTACCATGGCATTATTGATATCCTGGTGCAACATACTCCTGTTCCCACCGACCGCTCCAAACCAGTTCTTCATTCCTAAGGTTACTTTTGAAAGGCCGTGATGTTTTACGATAGGCACATTGATAATTTTATCGGCATCAAGAATCTCGCTGTAAACCGGCCAGTTTTTCAGAACGCCTCCGCCAACTTTAACATCCTTAAACCTGCGCTCATCCATAAATTTTACTTCAGCTCCAGCGGCTTTGGCTGCTTCCTGTATCCCGCTTCTTATATAACAACGCCGGGCATCATTACATGTATTATCCATAACCTTTACTGTTTTCGCACCCGCTTCAAGCGCCATTTGTACAATAGCTTTGACCACATCCGGGTTGGTATTACCAGCAAGCTCCGGAACCCTGTCCCAGCCGATATTTGGTTTTACAATAACAACATCATCTTTGCTGATAAAATTTTTCATTCCTCCCAGCATCTCAATCGCTTTTCTTGTTATAGCTGAAGGATCATCCCCTTTAACCACAGCGAGATCAGGTTTCCCGGCGGAAGTAAGTATTGAAGGACCTACTGCCAAACCGGCCCCGGCAATGATACCGGATTTAATAAAATCTCTTCTCTTCATCATACCTCCTGACAGTATAGTTAAGATTATTAACTACTATGCAATTTTATATCTTCCAATAATAATATACAGGAAAACTATAGGTATTTCTGAATTTCTTCCAGCAATAGCGGCAATGCAACCCCGGAAGGCGCCTGTATATATTCATCCACAATCTCTGACAGCGGAGTTGGCTCCGGATTTATCTCAACTGTAAATATTTTCGATCGTAAAGCATAACGCGGTAGAGATGCTGCCGGTTGCACCAGCGCCGATGTCCCTACAACGAGAAAGAAATCGCAGTTCTCTGAAAGTTCAAGAGCCGCTGCTAAAGGTGCTTCAGGGAGGGTCTCCCCGAACCATACGACATGCGGCCTCAGATGAGCGCCGCAATCGGGACAAACCGGTGGAATTTCTTTCAATGGCACATCATACATCGGGAATAGCTCACGCCGCTTACTGCATGCTTCTGTACAACGGACGTACCAGATATCTCCATGCAGCTCAATTACCTTTCTGCTTCCAGCCTTCTGGTGAAGACCATCAACATTTTGAGTAATAATATAAAATTCCTCAAATACCTTTTCCATCTCCGCAAGCGCTGCATGACCCTCGTTAGGCTTTGAGCGAGCTATTCTCTCCCGGCGCCAGTTATAGAACTCCCAAACCAGGGCCGGATCACGAACAAAAGCTCCAGGCGTTGCAAGTTCCTCGGGCTGATGATTCTTCCACATTCCATCATCTCCGCGGAATGTAGGAATACCGCTTTCAGCCGAAATACCGGCGCCTGTCAGGCAAACAACCCTCCTGGCGTCTATTAACGCATCAATGAGTTCATTCGAAAACTCAATAATTTCTTTTGGATCAGACTTCTTGGGCAGCTTTGGCCTCCTTTTTCACTGTATCCTCTTTTTTAGGGGGATTTTCGGGCATGGATGACGCTGTTGATCCCTCATCTTTACTTTTCAGCCGTTTTTCTTTGTTTTGATAATCTGTAATATACCATCCTGAGCCTTTGAATTGAATCATCGGGGAAGAGATCAGCTTCGTGACTTCTCCACCGCATTTTTCACAAACAACCTCAGGTTCATTACCGTTTCTAACCAATTTTTCCATCCTGGCGCCGCATTTTTTGCATTCATATTCAAATATCGGCATCGTATTCACCTCCTCTGGTCAGCAAACCCGTATTATAAGACTATGAACTAACCTGTCAAGGAGGTGAATTTCAGCTATTATCAATAAATATTCACTTCTTAGTATGAGCATCTATCCAATCCAGAACCGAATTGTACCAGAACCTGGCATTATTAGGTTTCAGGACGAAATGACATTCATCCGGGAAATATATAAATTTCGATTCAACGCCCATTTTCTGCAGGGCGGTGAAGAATTCCATACTTTGCGTTACAGGCACCCTGAAGTCCTGCTGGCCGTGAATTACCAGTGTAGGTGTCGTAAATCTCTTTACATATGTATCAGGGCTGTCTTTACGGTAATAAGAGGGATTCGTCCAGGGAGTTCCCTTGTATTCGAACTCAGGGAACCAGAGTTCTTCCGTGGAGCCATACATACTTGAGAAATTATAAACACCTGAATGGGAAACAAGGCATTTAAACCGGTCAGTATGGCCTGCAATCCAGTTAATCATATAACCGCCATAAGATGCGCCCGCTGCAGCAATACGGTTTCTATCAATGAAATTGTATTTGAGCAGTACATAATCGAGCCCGATCATTATATCCCTGAACGGCAGTCCGCCCCAATCATAGGTAACGCCGTCTTTGAACTTCTGTCCATAACCGGTGCTGCCGTGGAAATTTATGCCCAGTACAACATATCCCCTGGAGGCAAATAATTGCAGATTCCAGCGAAGGTGAAAATCATCCAATGTAGAATTCTGCGGTCCGCCATGGATAATCAGGATCATCGGGTATTTTTTGGATTCATTGAAGAATGGCGGTTTCAACATAAGCGCATGAACCATATCACCACCGGCTCCGCGGAAATCGATATCCTCCACCGGGTTCATTTCCAGTTCTTCAAGAACTTTTGCATTCATCTTGGTAAGCTGAACCGGGTTTGTATCATCGATATCAAAACGGTAGATTTCGTACATCTGGCGGGCATCCTGCCAGGTATATATCAGGGATTCCTGATCAGGAGTGAGTGCTATCTCTGCAACTTTTCCCGCGTTGTAAAAATTTTCAACTTTCTTATCATCGATATTTACTTTATATAATCCACGCCTCGCGCGGGATTCGGAAACAAAATAGATGGTCTTACTATCTTCCGTCCACAGGTAGGATAAAACATCTCCATCATATTCAGCTGTAATATCAATGTAGTCATTTTTATCGAGTGAATAAAGCACCAGTTCCTGGCGGTCAGCCTCAAAACCTGGTCTTTTCATCCTTATATAGGAAACATATTTTCCATCAGGGGAAAAATCCGGAGTTTTATCCGAACCCTTAGAACTGGTAATCTGTTTGGATGCGCCACCATCAATCGGAACAAGGTAAACGTCATCATTCGTATCAACTGCCGGTTGGTCTCCGGTTCTTTTTGAATAAGCGACGGTTTTGCTGTCCGGTGAAATAGAATACTGCTCAGCGCCATCAAACGGACCGAACGGCACCCAACGCTCCCCTGGAGTAAGGTCGGTTATCTTGCCTGTTTCAAGGTTCATTGAAAAGAGATGGCTTACCTTTCCGGCTTTCCAATAATTCCAGTGTCTGTAGAGAAGCTCATTTGTTTCAATTGCTGAGACTTTTTTATCAGCTTCCTCTTTCATTTTATTCTCGTTACATTCAAAAGTATCACAACCTTTATAAATCTCAGTGCTGAAGAGGATATACTTCCCGTCAGGAGACCATTTATATGTATTGATCCCTGTCGGCACATCGGTCATTTTTGCCGGTTCGCCCATTGTCCTGGTATTTATATACCAGACCTGCATTGAACCTGAACGGCTGGAAACAAATGTCAATTTTTCTCCATCGGGAGACCAGAGTGGTGTAGCATCTGTACCTTCAAATCTAGTGATCTGTACCGGCTCGCCGCCCTCAACAGGGACAAGAAAAATATCCCGGTTACCTTTATCGGTTTCGTAGCTGTATTTGGCTGCGCTGTATACAACCCATTTCCCATCCGGAGAAACGGCAGGCTCTGAAAGACGATACATTTTTATAATATCATCATAAGTTAATGCTCTTTTCTCCGCCAACGCAAAAGAAACTATGAGAAAAGAGATAAGCGTTAATAAAACAGAAATTTTTAACAATCTAGACATAATAATCTCCCTCTAAAGACAAATATTTTTTGTATCGGTTGATTCAGGGTCTGCCAACATCATTTCTAACCCCTCTGTACAGTTAGCTTTAAAATGAAATTATAACAGATTGGTTGCATAAAAAAA
>JAFGBY010000069.1 GCA_016932915.1 Acidobacteriota bacterium
GGATTGCTAAGCCAGGTACCACTGCCGGAGGTTTTTCAATTCGCAAAATTCCAGAACCATACCGGAATGCTCAAGGTAACTGACGTAAACAAAACAGCTTTTGTTTTTATCCAGGGCGGGACGATTTCTTTCGCGACTTTCGCAAATCCTATCAGTCCGGATTTCAAGGAAAATATTCTTGATGGTTCCGGCCTTGATGAATACCTGGTCAAGAAAGCCCTTCGTCTGGCGGATTCACGTAATACAACTTTGATAAAAACTATCGTCCAGGAAAAGATGTGGGATAAAACCAGCCTTGTCAACTTCCTGGATTATATTACCAGGGAAATTGTCTATGAAATCCTGACCTGGAAACGCGGATCGTTCTCATTCCATATAATGGAAAAACATATCGAAGAAATACAGGAGATCGACCTCGGAATAAACCTTGAGCAGCTAGTCATGGACGGTCTCAGGCGCCTGGACGAATTGAGGGAAATGCAGAAGGTGATCCATAGCGAGACTCAGGTATTCGTTCCCGAGCCGGGACGGCCAGTTGATATGAGCAAGCTATCAAGGGCCGAATCCCGGGTTATCCCATTGCTGGATGGAAATAAATCGATCGGAGATATAAAGAACATACTGAATTTCAGTACATATGAGATTACGAGAGCATTTTTCAGTCTTTTAAAGAAGGGCTTTACAAGAGAAATTTCGAAAGACAGTAAAACGGTAAACGAGTAGTAGATGGATAAAGATATAAAATTCATTTCATTCAAAGGAAATACAACTGATGCACCGCCTAACACAGCAACTGCCATAGAAACCGCTTTAAAGTATAACCTGGATGGCATCATGCTCGATGTCAATTACACCAAGGATGAAATGATTGTCTGTAACGGGGAATTCGAAGAGAATATCATTCCCGGGGACAATTTAAATTCGTCATATACAATTGACCAGATTAAAAAGATAAATCTCGGTGATATTTATGGTAGTAAATTCAACGGGGAAAAAATACTAACTTTAGAAGAAGCGCTGGAGCTGATTGGTGATAAAACGAAGGTATATCTTCACCTGATCTGTGGATCGAGGCATTTTCCCAATATTGAGGAGAGAGTGCTGGACTTCCTGGAAAGCAGAGATATGGTCGAACAGGCTGTCCTTATTTCCCTCGATCACATGGCGCTGAAATGGTTGAAAAGAGTGAATTCCTCTTTAACAACCATGGCGATGAATTATGCCAGGCTGGCTAATCCTATAGATTTCGTCATGGATATTAATGCTGACGGAATGGTAAGCTTCCACTTTCTTTTAACACAATTTATTATAGATGCGGCGCATAGGGAACTGCTGGATGCTTTTGCATTTCCTATAAAATCATATGAGGATTGTGAAGCACTTATTGGTATGAATGTAGATGGAATAATTTCGCCGGATTGTAAGTTGTTAAAAGAATTTAAGGAAAAAGAGTTTTAAATACGATATGTGTCTTGATATAATAAATCTGAAAAGTAAAAGGTAGGTAGATATGGCAAAAATCCTAATAGTCGACGATGTATATTCGGAGCTTCAGCTGATGCAGAACGCGCTCGCTCCGTTGGGGCATGAAATAATAACATCATTGAACGGAGCAGACGGAGAGAAGAAAGTATACGATGAGAAACCGGATATCGTTGTGCTGGATGTAATATTACCTGATAAAAACGGATTCCAGATCTGCAGAGATATAAAAAACAACGACTCTACTAAAAACATTCCGGTTATACTGGTTTCCTCAAAAGATCAAGACAGTGATAAATTCTGGGGCAAGAAACAAGGCGCTGATGAATACCTGACCAAACCTTTCAGACCTCAGGAACTCGTTACACTGGTCTCAAAATATCTATCGTAAGATAAAGGCCAGGAGTTGTCTTGGAAGCACAGGAACCTTTCATACCCGACCATGATGAAGAAGTTATTGAACAGGAAAGGGTTAGAACTGTTCAATTATGCATATTCAGGATCAATAATATTGAATATGCTGTAGATATTCTCCAGGTTCAGGAAATTCTAAAAACAGTTGATACAACATGGGTTCCTACAACCCCCCGCTTTGTAAAGGGAGTTATCAACCTTCGCGGAGTCATTATCCCAATTCTGATAATACAGGATTTCCTCAATATGGATTTCGATGAAAAAACAAAAGAAATTGAATACCTCATAGTGCGGGATGATAAACTGCTCGTGGGGATAGAGGTTGAAAAAGTCCTGAATATTGTTAATATACCTGAAGATAACGTGTTCGTTTATGAAGAAGATGATCCTCTTCGCAGGGAGAATTACCTTCTTGGAAAATGTCTAGTATTTGAGGACGAAGTAAATCTCCTTGATCTGCATCGGCTACTTGGGGATGCCAGATCGGCATTATAGATATACGGAGTTTTAAGGAGTAGAGATGGATATCACCAAAATAGTATCTCAGAAAATTTCTTTGAAATGGAAGATAGCAATCGGGTTTGCTATCTTAACATTTATATTTGTATTTTTTGCCTCGCTTATTTTTCAAAACTCGTTAAAAAAAGACATTGACGAGGCTTATAGCGATAAAATCGCAAATTTTGTAAAAGTTGCAGAATATCTGCTTAAAACTTCGTTAAAACAGAATATTGAAATTTTTCCAAGACTTGTTTCGTCCGGTTTGACTCAGGATAGTACTATAAATAATGTTTTTATCTTTAACGCAGACCGGAGGCTCCTGGTAGAGGGATCCGGGCAACGTACAGATTTCCTTCAGAAAATCTCAGATGAAGGATTTCCTATTAGCAATAAATTGGAAGAAGTAGAAGCCGGAAAACCTGTCCGGTTTGAGGATCCGAACACTGATAATATCTATTGGACTTCGACTGTTACATTCGAGAATGAAGTTGTTGGTTACGTAGTACTTAAAACCGGTACAGATTATGCGAGATCCAGTGTTTCAATTATTCCTGCTATTCTTTGGGCATTGATTTTTGCCTTAATGAGCGCCGGACTGGGCCTTCTAGCTTCCCTGATTATAGTAACTCCAATTTCTTCACTTACAAATGTTGTATCACAGGTAAGTATGGGTCTTGTTGAATCCAGATCGAGAGTCGAGACAGGTGATGAACTCGAAGAACTTGGTAACAGCCTGAATGAAATGCTTGACCGTATCGGCGTCTTGATCGCTACAGAGGCTGACCGTGACAGGATGCAGGCAAACATCATGAACCTGCTCGAAACTGTTGACGCGGCTTCGAAGGGCAACTTGACAGTACGCGGTATCGTTACTGAGGACGCGTTGGGTTCGGTTGCTGATGCTTATAATGTTATGCTTGAGTCTATCTCAAACCTCATCAAACAAGTTTCCGAATCCGGTGTAAAGGTCAGCAGGACCACCCAGGAAATCCTTATGATATCCGAGGAGATCAACACTGGTGCCGATAACCAGGCACGTGAGCTTGACACTACAGCTGACCTGGTTGAAAAAATCGCGAACTCAATGGACCAGATCTCCGGTTCCGCTGTTGAAGCGGCTGATTCTGCAAATATCGCGGCAAAAACCGCGCTGGAAGGTTCACTCGCTGTTAACAATACAATTCAGGGTATGAACCGCATCAGAAACAACGTTCAGACAACCTCAAAGAAAATTAAAACCCTTGGTGAAAAATCACTGGAAATTAACGCTATCGTTGAGGTTATCGACGAAATCTCAGCGCAGACGAACATGCTTGCTCTCAACGCTGCTATTGAGGCCGCAAGAGCGGGGGAATACGGCCGTGGGTTTGCTGTTGTTGCAAACGAAATCAGAACCCTTGCGGAACGTTCGAGTGAAGCGACAACAGAAATCGCTGACCTCGTAAAATCAATTCAGACAGAAACAAGCGAAGCGGTAACAGCGATGGAAGAAAGTACAGAACAGGTTGAAATCGGGGTTCGACTCGCAGATGACGCAGGTAAATCACTTTCAGAAATTCAGAATGTTGTTAACCAGGCAGCGGCTCTTATCCAGGAAATCTCATTCTCTGCGCAGCAACAGGTTGAAGGTACTGAACAGATGGTTCGCATGGTTTCCTCGGCAAGAAACGTTGCACAGAGCACCTCGGTATCAATCCAGCAGTCGATTGAGTTAATGCAGGAACTGGCAGCCTCATCAAACGCTCTCTCGCAGTCGATATCGCTGTTTAAAGTTTAAACTTTTTAATTTTTAAAACAGGATTTATTAATGGGCGGCCAATTTGATGACTCATCAATAAAGTCATTCTTCATAATTGAAGCGCAGGAGTATATTGACACTCTGAAGGAAGCTTCGACCGCTCTGAGCTTTAATCCTGATGACATTTCCGCAAAAGAAAAAATACAGAAAACCGCGCATACTCTCAAAGGTTCATCCGCTATGCTCAGTTTTAACGAGCTAAGCAAGATGGCCAGGTACGCAGAACTGATTATGAAAGCCCTTGCCGCCCGTGCTCTATCAGATGAAATAGATGTTAACAAACTCCTTAAAGACACTATTCGTTTAATGGAGTTAATGGTTATAAATATCTCAGGGAATCATGAAGAAGAAAATGAAGAGATTCTAAGAGAGAACCGTCCAAAGTACGACAATATCTTATCTCAATTCGAAGATGAAGATAGCAGCATAACAAAACCCAAGAAAGAAGACGAGGAAGATGATGACTTCGACTTAGAAGAAGACAGGGAAGATGACGACTTCGACTTAGAAGAAGATGAAGAAGATAAAGAAGTTGTAAAAGAAGAAGAAGAAATAATCGCACGCACCTCGACCTCAGTCTTCAAACAAGTTGACGAAAACTTGATTGCTCAAGAAACCTTTTCTCATGGTGAAGAAGACGAACTGCTGGAAGCGCATGAAAAAATAGACCTCGAACAGCCCTCTAAATCTTACTATGGAATACCAACTCTCTCCGGTGAAAGTAAGAAAAAAATGACAGGCACCAGCAGACCGCCGGTAATAGAAGAGAAAGAACCGATCCAGGAGACTGAACTCATCCAGGAAGAACCGAAAATCGAACTAGAGCTTGAAGACGTTCAATATAAATCGACTCAAAGCATTGAATATAAAAAAGAAGAACCACCTGAACCAAAAATACCTGCTGAACCAAAGCGCGCACCCAAACAATCAGACTTTTTCGTCCCCTCCTCGGAAACTACCCCTTTGCAGGCAAAGAAAAAACCTGATAGGGGTATGAGCTTCCTCGATATGATTCCCGATATCAAGGAATCATTTATGCTCGAAGCAACCGATCATATTCAAAATATAGACCACATGTTGCTCGACTGGGAATCAGATTCAAAGAATAAAGAACTTACGCAGGAACTAATGCGTTCCGCACATTCATTAAAAGGCTCTGCAAATACAGTTGGTTTCCCCGAAATGGGGATTATCGCTCACCGGATGGAAGATATCATCGAGACAGTACAAGAGGGTAAACTTGAAGTTACCTTGGAACTGGTTGACACCCTATTCGAAGCCCTGGATGTAATGAAAGTCCTCCTTAGATGGATTGACGGTGAAGAGCATGATGCAAACTCTCTCGCTGAGCGTGCAGTTGCCAAGCTTGAGAAAGTGATGAGCCAGGCGCCATCAGAGGAAGAAGCGGAAGAAGAAATACCGGAAGAGGCTGTAGAACCTGATGCAACCATTGATCTGGCTGCTCAGCAACAGCCTATCCCTCCATCTTACCCGGAAAGATTGGATATAGCGCCTGAAGAAATGACACAGCAGATATCAATACGAGATATCATTCCGGATGCAGAAAGATCTATAACCGGGCCTCAGCCTGCCCAGAAATCTCCAGTGATAACCGATGAATATGAGACTTATGGCTACACACCAACCGGCGCATTTCAGGCATTACAGGATGACGACCTTGTAAAACCTGACTCAAGATTGAGTAGAATCTCTATCGGTGAAACCGAGAAACAAACAGTTAGAGTACATATTAATCAACTTGACCTTTTAATGAACCTTATCGGTGAACTCGTAATCAACCGAGCCAGACTGGATAAAAGAACCAATATTTTTAAAGATGTCGGTGAGGAACTCGACTTCTCAAGAAGGCGTCTTATCGAAGCAGTTGAAGAATTTACTGAAAAACACGAATTCACTTTACCTGAGATAACGCCCGGAGACGAAGATGCAGGAATAGATGATTTCAGCGCTCTGGAATTCGATAAATATGACGATTTTAATATTCTTTCACGATCCCTGATGGAAATCGGTTCCGACGTTGTTGAAATCATGAATGAAATCACCGACTTCCTACGTTCATTTGATACTGAAATCAAGGATATAGCCAGTATTATTACCCGTCTACAGGAAGAAATCACCAGAACCAGGATGGTTCCTATCGGTAGGCTCTTCCGCAGGTTCTCGAGAACGGTAAGGGATATTTCAAACAGGGAAAATAAAAATGTTCAGCTGATGATAATGGGTGAAGACACCGAATTGGATAAAACAGTCATCGAGGAAATGTCTGATCCGTTGATGCACCTTGTACGAAACGCAGTATCTCATGGCCTTGAATCTCCACAGGAAAGAGTCAACATGGGGAAAAACAAACAGGGGACAGTCCTGTTGAATGCATATCCCCAGGGCAACACTATTATCCTTGAGGTTGAAGATGACGGTAAAGGCCTTGATCTTGTAAAGATAAAAGAATCTGCTATATCAAAAGGTCTTCTGACCGATGAAGCAGCGGAAACCATTACCCAGAATCAGTTAATAGATTATATATTTACACCAGGTTTTACTACCACAGAAAGTACAACCGAGATATCAGGGCGCGGTGTGGGCCTGGATGTTGTAAGGGAAAACATCCTCCATCTTGGTGGTACGATTTCAGTACAGACTGAAAAAAATATCGGCACCCGGTTTATCATAAAACTCCCCCTAACACTGGCAATTACACAGGCGCTTCTAATAGAATCCGCAGGAGTTCCTTTTGCATTGCCGCTTAATGCAGTGGAGGAAACGGTTGTCCTCGATACGCATAAGCTCGGCAATATACAGGATACTGAAGTTATTGAAATAAGAAATAAAAGCGTTCCATTCCTGAAACTACATGAGATTCTTCATCTTCCATCTCAGATGAATGGGAGAAGATTCATGCCTGTTGTCTTGCTAGGCAGCGCCGGCGCCAACGCTGCGCTATTAGTAGATGACCTGGTAGGCCAGGAAGAAATCGTTGTAAAGCAGCTCGGGGACTTCATGGAAAAGGTCCGTTATTTCTCGGGCGCCACCATAAGCGGTGAGGGTAATGTTGTCCTTATCCTTGATCCGACATATATCGTTGGATTCGACGAGTTCGCCATATCATCCACAAGTACAATGGAATCCACTCTCAAGGAACGAATTGAGGTGGAAAAAGAAGCTCTCGAACAGGCGGAAGATAAAAAACATAGACTTCTTCTCGTTGATGATTCAATCAGTATTCGAAAATTTGTCGGGAAACTCCTTGAGAATGCTGGCTATAACGTCGATGTTGCAATCGATGGACTTGAGGCTTTATCAAAAGTCGAAGGGACTTATTATAATCTTATCATCACAGACCTTGAAATGCCGAGAATGCACGGTTACGAATTTATATCGGAACTTAAGAACAACGACAGGTATAAAAATATACCGGTGATAGTTCTGACCTCCAGAGCAGGGGAAAAACATAAACAAAAAGCGATGTCCAAAGGTGCTGATGGGTACATCGTAAAACCATTTAATGAAGAAATACTTCTCGAAAATATCAGCCGTTTTCTATAATAATTGAAAAAAAATGAAAAAACGAATTGGACTGGGAAGAGCTAAACTGGAAGCCGATTCACAACGGCTTATGGATATTATCAGTGGCACAGCTCAGCATAAAAACCTAATAATTTTCCATATTGGAAAAGAATACTGGGCGCTACCGCTCGAACAGGTTATCCAGGTACTCAGGGCGTCAAAATACACAATTTATAAGGATATCTCGGATGTCGACCTAATCCGTGGTTATATTTTCATTCGTCAGAAAGCGATCCCAATTATATCGATCCACAAATTCCTCGGGCTTGACACAATTGAAGATATCGATATATGGACATCTATTTTAATCTGTAAAGCAGGGAACCTCCGATTCGGGCTGTTATCAGAGAACGTTCTGGAAGTATCGCCTATACTGAGAGAAAATTCACTGGGAAGAATTCCAATAAAATTGTTGGATAAACATAAAAAGATTATAACTGGTACTCTTGCCTGGCGTGACACACCTGTAATCATTCTTGACCTGCAAGAGTTCTTTGCCCCGGAAGATATTAATCTGTTGCTCGAAGAAAGTAAAAAAGTAGAAAGCGAATATAAGGACGAAGATGTCTGAATTTAGGGAAAAAAATGCGGTATTTTATAAAAAGCATGATGAGGCAGAGCCACACGGCCTTCTATACCATATTGGCAACTCATTGTTTTTCATCTCACTGGAAAGTATTGTGGATATAATCAATCCTGAATACATCAGAGCAATTCCCGGTGGAGTAGATCATTTTGTCGGTATTTTTTTATACGGTGAATCACCACGCTGCTTCATCGATACACATAAAAGGCTGGGTCTGGCGCCTTCAATATCTCCTCTCGCAATGCTTATAAATACAAGAAATGACGGAATGATTGCTTTCACAATTGACAATATCTTCGATATTATTCCGAGGCATAAACTTGAAATAGCACCAGGGAAAACCGATTTGAACAATACCTTACTTAATCAATCCTTGAGAGCGGAGTATCGCTACGAAGGAAAAAGAGTGCTTGATGTAGACCTGGAAAGGCTGATATAAAGGAAAAAGGTATTACTTACTCGGATTTTATCAATTTCTCAACTTCTTGAACAAGCTTCTCAACTGCCTGGTGTTCCGGGATTTTACCAACCGTTTCGCCACGCTTGAAAAGAAGAAATTCACCTTTACCACCTGCAATCCCGATATCAGCTTCTCTGGCTTCCCCGGGACCATTCACAGCACAGCCCATAATTGCCACTTTAAGCGGTGCCCTGATATGTTGAAGTCTTGATTTTACTTCCGCCGAAATTTGCTCGACATCAACTTGTGTGCGCCCACATGTTGGACAGGAGATATACTCAATCCCTACATCACGCAGCTTCAGTGATCTCAGGAGGTCGAAAGCTACCTGTATTTCTTTTACTGGATCAGCAGTCAGGGAAATTCGTATAGTATCCCCAATTCCTTCGGCAAGCAGGATACCAAGAGCCGCAGCTGATTTTGTCGCCCCGGAAAGAGCATCTCCCGCTTCAGTCAATCCAAGGTGAATAGGATAATCAGTTTCACCGGCAATAATCCTGTTCGCTTCGACATTTTTGACCAGGCTTGAAGATTTAATGGATATTATGATTTTTTCAAATCCATTTTTTTCGAAATATGCGATATGTTGCAATGCGCTTTCTGCCAGCGCAGCTGGGGATGGCTCTCCGTACTTCGCAAGCAGTTCCCGCTCAAGCGAACCGGAATTAACACCAATACGTACCGGTATATCCGCTGATGCTGCCGCTTCTATTACTTTACTGACCTTTTGATGACTGCCAATATTCCCTGGATTAATTCTGATCTTATCGCATCCCGCTTCTATAGATGCTATCGCAAGTTTATAGTCAAAATGAATATCTGCGACCAACGGAATATTTATTTCCGGGTCATTTTTTAACCTGCTAATAATTGGAAGAGCTTCTTCATCCGGAATTGCAAATCTTACTATCTCACATCCTGCATCCTGTAAGGCTTTTATCTGGACAACTGTAGCTTCAAAATCGTGAGAAGAAGTATTTGTCATACTTTGAACGGCAATAGGATAATCGCCACCAATAAAGATATCACCTATCTTTATAACGCGCGATTTTCTTCTTTTTTTCGGAAACATATTACCTAGAATAAGACCTTTACTAAGTCTTGATAAAGGATATAGACCATCAACAACATCAAGAAAAAGAAACCTATTTGCAATATCCGTTCTTTAGTAATAATCGAAAAGTCTTTTCTTCGTATACCTTCAATAAGAAGTATAAACACTGCCCCACCATCCAGCATAGGGATGGGGGCAAGATTGAATAACCCCAGGTTTAGCGAAATAAAACCTATCAGAAAAATAAATGGAAGAGCGCCTTGCTCGGCTACTTCAACCGAAATCTTTGTGGTTTCGATAATCCCGGACATACTCTTGATGCTGAGATTACCAGTGAGAAGTTTCCAGATAGATTCAAAAAACAACTTGGCGTATCTTATGTTTTCTTCGATCGACGATACCAGCCCTTCACCAAGTGAGTACTTCTTGACGACCATTGGCACCGTCGGAACAAAACCGAATTTACCGTATTTTTTACCTGTCTTCGGATCTTCAACACTGGTCGTTTTTCCATGTAATGTAAGAGTTTGATTATTCCTTTTTACAACAAGGGTCATCTCTGTATCCGGATTATCATTTATTTTTATTACACCATATGACCAGTGGGTTACATTAATATCATCGATTTTCAGGATGACATCTCCCGATTTCATTCCCATCTGTTCCGCGGGAGAATTTTTTGACACTTCACCAACAACAAGAGGAATATCCTTCAGAAGTCCAATGTACCCGATTTTGTTTTTGGTAACCTCTTCCGGTGTCACCATATATTCGCGAATTTCGCCATTCCTGTTCAGGACTATATTCAAATCCTGTTTGGGGCTGAGTAGAATCTTGATTTCTGCATCTTCCCAGGTCTTCATCTCCTGGCCATTAATGGACAGGATTTTATCTCCTGCGAGAAGGCCTGCCTTGTTGGCAGGAGAATTCTCAACTGTGCCGCCGAGAACTGGAGTCTCATATTTATAAGCTGGAATATCCCTGCCACCTAGATTAACTATCCAAAATAAAACTATAGCAAATAATATATTGAATACCGACCCTGCAATAAGAATCGCAAACCTCTGCAGCCTGGTTTTCGCGAAAAAAGATTTTTCAGGTGAAATTTCTTCTGTGGGTTCAGTCTTAACTGGTTCTGTCTTTATTGCCTCTTCCCCTTTTTTCCCGGGTTTCATCATATCAGCTGCTACTTCTTCGGTTATATCACCATACATCTTTGCATAGCCGCCAAGTGGAAACAGGCTCACGCGGAAATCGGTGCCACCAATTTTTTTACCAAACAATCGTTTACCGTAACCTACCGAAAATACTTCAACATGAACTCCCATCCACTTAGCCACAAGGTAATGTCCAAGTTCATGTACTACTATCAGTACTGAAAGCGCCACAAGGAACGCCAGTAAACCACCTAACATATCAATTTATCTCCATATACTGGTATCTACGTTGCGGTTATATAACTTGTTTCTGTTCTACCGCTATATCACCGATATTTTCTTTATTATTTCTTTCGCCATTTTTCTGGCGGATGAGTCAATCTTAAGAATATCATCAATATTGGATACTGTCGAACTGTCAATTGTCTCCAGCGTTTCCTCGATAACCACCGGAATATCTGTAAAACTGATTATCTCTTTCATGAATGCTTCTACAGCTATCTCATCTGCAGCATTGTAACAAATCGGCCCATATTCGCCTTTTTTCAGTGCATGATAAGCAAGATCAAGAGCCGGGAAAATATTATTCTTCGGCGGTAAAAATTGCATGTTATAAGCATTTTCAAATGAAAAGGGTTTTACTCTCCCTGTTATCCTGTCAGGATACGTAAGGGCATACTGAATAGGTGTGCGCATATCCGGCTCCCCCATCTGCGCAATGATTGAGGAATCCGTATACTCAACCATTGAATGTATAAATGACTGAGGGTGAATTACGACTTCTACTTTATCAGGCTCAATATCGAATAACCGGACAGCCTCTATTACCTCAAGCCCCTTATTTGCCATCGAAGAAGAATCAATTGTAATCTTTGCTCCCATATCCCATACAGGATGTTTCAAGGCGTCTGCCGGTTTTACTTTCTTCAGATCATCCAGGGTATAATTATAAAACGGGCCGCCAGAGGCAGTGAGGATAATGCGGCGGATTTCAACTTTTTTGCCAGCCAATAGAGATTGAAATACTGCGGAGTGTTCACTATCCACAGGGAGAAGAGCAGCTCCATATTTCCTGGCTTCATCAATAATGAATTGCCCGCCCATTACAAGGGTTTCTTTATTTGCGAGCGCAATCACCCTACCTTTTTTTATCGCTTCGTATGTTGGAATCAGACCCGCTGAACCCGCGATAGCAGCTACTACGATATCTGCATCAAATGTTGCCGCGCGGATTACATCTTTCATTCCGGCACCGGTTTCAACATCTGAACCCTCCGTCAGGCTGACTAACTCTTCATGTTTTTCCTCGTTAAAAACTGCGGCGAATTCAGGTTTGTATTTTTTAACCTGCTGAGCAAGGACAGCTACACTACGATTAGCTGCAAGCGCAACAATCTGGAATTCATCTTTATGATGTTCTACGACATCCAAGGTGCTTTTACCGATGGACCCGGTAGAACCAAGAATTACAACTTTTTTTTTCATTTACCCTATTTTAAATACAGAAGCAGGAAATAGAACAATGGAGAGGCAAGTGTAAGGCTGTCGATTCTGTCAAGGACACCGCCGTGGCCGATAAGGATATTCGATGAATCCTTCACGTTCACATTCCTCTTAATAATAGATTCGAAAAGATCTCCCATTTGCGCCGCAATGCTGATAAATACTGCTGCCACAATGGCCTCCACCATACTAAGGTAATCAAGGAAGATTATTTTACAGAGTACTGCGTACATGATGCTGCCAAGGAACGAAGCAACGGCGCCTTCCACTGATTTCTTGGGGCTTGTTTGAGGAGCAAGTTTATGTCTTCCAAAAAGACTTCCAATATAATATGCCGATGTATCACCCATTATAACGACGATATAAAAATATATTAATAGTTCCTTTGCAATATCTCCTCCGTTAGCATAGAGCCGGAGATTTATCTGATAGGAGAACATCAAGGAAATAAAGAAAACCGGGATGACGGACATTTTTATCTGTTTGAGAGATTCTGCAGGATCCTTCCTCATAAGCACCGCATAAAAGGCATAAATCAATATTATACCGGTAACCAATGACTCAAAAAAACGGTGATTCACCCATAAAGTATTAAAGAAGAAGTAAGCAGGTATAATCATGGAAACAATAGCTGTGATAATGAAATTGGCCGATGGCAATTTAACGCCATGCATCATGAAATATTCAAGTACACCTATGAAGATTATCACTTCGACAAGGACAAAAAATATCCAGGTGTCCGCCCAGAAAATAGCCATAAAAATTAATAACGCAAGTAGAACACCCATAATAGTTTTCCATAGGACTTTTACTATATCCATACCGCATTCCTATTCATTCATGTTGATACCGCCATACCTTCTATCTCTCTCCTGGAAGGAATGTATGGCTTCATATAAATCTTTTTCCGAAAAGTCCGGCCATAGAACATCAGTTACCCATATCTCGGTGTAAGCGATCTGCCAGAGCATAAAATTGCTGATACGCATCTCCCCGGAGGTTCTGATTAACAGGTCCGGATCGGGCTGCCCCGAAGTATAAAGATTATCAGAAATCAACCGTTCATCAACAGCATCAGAGGTTATACCTTTATCTATTATCTTTTTTACACAATCTATCAAATCCACCCGCCCGCCGTAATTAAGAGCCAGGTTAAGAGTGATCCCGGTATTGTCAGCTGAGGTAGCCTCAAGGGATTCCATTTTCGCTATAATCTCCGGTTTCAGCCTGTCTCTTCTACCGACAACCTTGAACCTTACGTTATTATCGAGGATTGTCTTTTTTTCTCTGTTGAGGTAAAGGTCAAACAGGTCCATTAGGGCGCCGACCTCATCCTCCGGCCGCTTCCAATTCTCTGTGGAGAATGCATAAAGCGTCAGGTGTTTAATACCGATAGCCGCGCCAGCCTCGACGATTGTCCTGACTGACTTTCCGGCGGCCCGATGACCCTCGATACGAGGCAGTCTCTTCTTTTTCGCCCATCGGCCATTCCCGTCCATGATTACCGCTATATGCACGGGAAGGTGCCCTGGGTCAATATAATCCGGTAATTTATACTTATTTTTTTTTACCAAGATATGTCCTCGAACTCGTCATATTAGCATTAAGAACCGATGTTCGCAACAGTAGCAATTAACCTAAAATGTATAAATATACAGGAATACTCCTGTTTTTCTTAAATCTGATTTGACTACTGAACCTTGTGCTCTATAATCTCGATATGATTAGAAAAAATAATATAAATGTATTAATTATAACTCTCTTATGTCTGGCAACATTGATACCGTCGGTTCTTTTTGCGGGGGATATGGATTACGACGAGCATAGGGGGCCCTTAGTAAGCAGCAATATCTATCCATTCTATCTGCCGTTTATCAATCTCGCTCCTGATCGCGCTAAACCACTTGGAGAGGGTAATTTCAAAATAACAGTATCCAATCTATATGGAAACACATTCAACTATGATGTTAATGGAGTAAAAGACGGATTCCAATTTGATATGGATGTGGAACATACAAGGACAATGTTTGGATTCGATATCGGTATCACTCCTTTTCTCGATTTGGGAGTAGAGGCCGCTTATGTAGTAATGTATGGCGGAATATTTGATCCTGTCATCCAGGGCTTTCATAATCTTTTCGGATTTCCGAATGGCGGCAGAGATAATGTAGAAGACAACCAGTTTAATATCACTATTGCAAACGAGAAAGGCTTATGGATAAATCTGCAAGAAGCTGTCAGTGGGATTAATGATATTACCTTGAAAGCAAAATTGAACCTTTATAGAAGCAAGGAAAGAGGTTTATATCTCGCCCTTCAACCGGCAGTAAAAATACCTGTTGGAGACACCGATCAACTGCTCTCAAACGGAAATATGGATATAGCTGTAAATATCCTTGCAGAAAAAAACGGATATAACTATGCAGCCTACATTAATGCGGGTTGGATGCATGTTGCAGCTCCCGAAAATTTACAAATATTTGATTTCTCAACAGACCTTTTCAGTTTTATGCTATCATACGAGTGGCTTGTCAGGGGCGGATGGTCAGCATACTTCCAGGTGGACGGCAACACAAGCCCGTATATCAGTTCCCATAAAAGGCTTGATCATTTTACCGCCAGCATTAACCTGGGATGTAAATTTGACCTTTTCGGTAATTCGAGATTACAGGTTAGTTTCGGTGAAGAATTTTTTACCTTTGCAACTACTGATATTTATCTTAATATTGCTATGGAATTAATTTTTTAAGCCCGGAATAAATGGACGACCCAGACCAGAACAAATTACAGATATCAATTCTTATCATCAATTACAATACACGTGACCTCCTTGAACGCTGTATCGAGGTTTTAAAACCAAACACTTTCCCCTCCAAATGGAAACTCGTAGTAGTTGATAATGCTTCCTCGGATGGAAGCGCCGAAATGGTTCTGAAAAAGTATCCCGCTGTAGCGGTAGTAGAAATGGGGGGCAATCTCGGCTTCCCAAAAGCTGTCAATAGGGGAATCCAGGATTATCCAGCAGAATATTATCTGATTCTCAACAGCGATACTGAGGTTACCCAAGATAATATAAAAACACTTCTTGAATTCATGAATGACAAGCCTCATGCCGGGGCTGTAACCCCTATACAACAGAACAAACTCGGCGAGATCCAATTATGTTGGGGAGATTTCCCGACATTGCTCTCTGAAGCCAAAAGAAAAAAATTCCAGGATGCATTGGACAGGAAAAATCCTGCTGCAATACAGAGCCTGAAGAAATTCGAAAAACTTTTCCCTGCGGATTGGATAGCCGGTTCCACGATGCTGCTCAGAGGTGAAACTCTTTCGGAAGCCGGCCTGATGGACGAAAACATATTTATCTTTTTTGAGGATATTGATATCTGCACCCGTATCAGGCGAGAGGGGTGGACTATTTATGTTAAGCCGGTTGTAAAAGTAATACATCACAGGGGTGAAAGCGCGAAAACCGAGCCGTTCAATGCTTCAATCCATTACCGAAAAGCCCAGCTTTATTTCTGGAATAAATACCATGGAAAGATTTCATTTTTATTTTTAAAATTTTATCTTCTTCTTAAATTCAGACTGCATTTCTTCAAATCAATTATCAAGAAAAATCGAGATAAACATCAGTTTCAATTTTTAAAAAATGCCATGAAACTGGTAAAAAATTATAAATATAACAGGAAACAAAGGTTATGAGTAAAACCAGGATTTTAGAGATTATCAATTCAGCAGCTATAGGAGGAGGCACAAGGCACCTCTGGGATTTAATTACATTCCTGGATGGAAAAGGATTTTCCTTCGAGATTATCATATCTGATGACGGGCCATATGCTGAAAAATTCAGAAAAGCAGGATTTCCAGTACACATAGTGGATATGATGTCATCCAGAATGCAGAAAAAATCCATTCAGAGGATCTCCCGTATTGCAGCCGATGTAAAACCTGATCTTATTCATGCTCATGGCACAAGGGCAGCATTCTTTCTAACAAGGGGAATGAAAAAGAATTGCACTATACCAACACTATATACAGTTCATGGGCTTTCATATAATAAAAATACACATTTGTGGAAAAGAGTATTCTACCGACAGGTTGAGCGTTATATCTGCAATAAAATAAGCCATGTCATATCCGTATCAGAATATGACGGCAAGGAGATGACAAAAAACGAGATTGTAAAATCAGAAAAGCTATCAGTTATCAAAAATGGTATAAATTTCGACAATCTACTCAAGATGCCGATCGGCAGAAAATCACCTTTACCCCTCGGCACTATTGCCCGATTAACCAGGCAGAAGGGACTGATTCATCTCATTGATGCCATGGTAATCCTCAGCGTTGCATTTGAACTGGAACCGGAATTAATAATCGTGGGCGATGGGCCACTCCGACGCAAACTGGAGGTGGAGGTATTCAAATATGGAATCAGTCATCGCGTGAAATTTGAGGGAAGTATTGAAGACACTGTGCCTTATTATAAAAAATTTGGAACATTCATCCTACCTTCGATGTGGGAAGGTCTACCGCTTGTTCTTCTCGAGGCAATGGCTGCAGGATTGCCGGTCATAAGCACAAATACGAGTGGTGTTCTCGATGTCGTCGAGGATGAAAAAGACGGCCTTGTCGTGGAGAAGGGAAATGCCGAAGCGTTAGCGCTTGAAATAAAGAGACTGATGGATGAACCGGAACTTGCAAAAACTATTGCGGAAAATGCCCGCAAAAAAGTTGTTATGGAATATTCAGTCGAAAAATTCGCAAAAACGACTGCTGACTTATATAAAAAGATGATTAATTCTACAAATTAATTTTATCTTAATATTCGCATATCGTTGAACTATTAAAATGCTGGGTTATCAATTATCCCGGAAACGACATTGGTAAGATTAGCCATCTGCAAAAAATCATATTTGCTCAAAAATTGATTTACGCCGAGCTCTGCCGCCCTGATTCTGATATACTTTTCATCAAAGCTCGTCAAAAACACTACTGGAATATTGATATTCATCTGCTTTAATTTTTCCAGGAAAGTAATGCCATCCGGGCCTTCCCCGAAAGAATAATCCAGCAGAATAAGATTGTATCTTGATTTATTTTTTTCAGGCATTTGATACCGTCATCAACATTAGAGGCTGTCTCAATTTTGACCAAAGGCAGGTCTTTATTGAAACGTAGTCTTGTAACCTCTATATATTCCGGACTATCTTCAATATGAAGTATTATTTTCATTGTTGCCACGCTTGTAACTCTTTGATGTTAACGAAAATATCGTCGACTTTGTTCTAGATCAGACCAAAAGTCCGTTTATTTATCCATCCATTAAAACCGTTAGGAACCGAAATCCTGGTCCATTCACCCTGTTCACTTTCGACATTCACTTTTACACCTTCATGCAAAACAAACAATACCGGATTATTATTCCCGGGCCCGCTACGCACCTGAACCGAAGGCGCAAGAATTATACCATAGTTCTCGGATTCAATCTTATTATAACTGATATATGTCAGGATTCCTGTAGTAAAAATAAATAATATGAAAACAATGACAAGATACATTACAACACGTTTGAGAACCCGTTTTGAAGTAGTCTGAAAGATAAAAAAAGCAGTTCCACCAAGCCAGGTAAAAATAATAGTGATAATAAACCAGCCGTTGACTGAAAACAGGGATACAATTCCTGAGAACAAAGCAGCAAGAAAATGTCTCTCCGGTTCCTCAAATTTATCAGCAATCATCCGGGATGCAAAAGCTATATTCTGCTCAATCTGTATATCTCCCGGATTCAGTTTTAAAGCTTTTTCCCATGCGAGCATTGCAGGGCCGATTTTTTTCATCCGGAAATAACAATTTCCAAGATTATAAAAAATAATATGGTTTTCAATTCCACTCTTTATGATTTTGATATAATTAGCCGCAGCATAATCCCATTTCCCCAGTCGGTAGTATTCACCGGCTTCATCGAACAACTTACGAGCCGATGGATTATCAGTTTCTGCTAATCCCTGAATATCTTCTGCCTCGGTTATACCAGATGGTTGATCACCTGTATTCTGTGCCATTAAAGCAGGAGATAATAACAGAATTACATAAAATAGAATGATAGTAATTTTTCTTATAATCTTCATCTGTTGAATACCTTCTCAAGAGAGTTCAATAAATCCCCGGCCTGTTCAAGTGTTTTTCTGGGTCTATCGCCTTCAGCATCTTTCGCGCCTGCAAAACGATGGAATTCACAATCCTCCAGAAAATCGGTCACTTCCTGCGCAAGTTCAGGATGAAGAGGCTTCAATTTATTCTTTATCTGTTCAATCGTTATACCGCTTGATGAGAGATTCCATTTATCAGCAAAATATGAAGCTATAGCTTTGATAACAGCATCATAAAACTTTTCGCCATGTTCCTGTTTTAATGTTTTTTTCGCATCACTGAGTATCCTGCGGGAATTCGCTAAAGCTCGTTTAGCCCTGAAAGCTGAAAGATTCTTTTTCCTTCCGGACTGTATAAAAACATTAAGTAGTAGTCCCAGGTTAATAAGTATTGGCAGGAGTAAAAGAATCCAATACAAAGGCTTTACGAAATAAGGCCTGGTTGATCCTGTAATATTTCCATCAATATTCCTGATATAGTTTATATCTTTATTCTCCGCTTCAACGAAAGATGGAATCGGGCCGGTATATACATCAGTGGAATCACCCTGAGCGACTTTAATTGTGATCGGTTTTGAAGAAGTTGCTTTATAACTTTTAGATAATGGATCAAAATAAGACAATCTAACAGGATTAATAATAATTTCTCCGGCTATCTTCGGAACCAGAATAAATTTCCATATCTTTTTACCGCCCCAACCTGCATCGCTCAGTTCAGTTTCCTGTTCAACTTCGGGGGGATATACAGTAAAGATGTCTTTATATTCTTCCATCGAAGGTTCTGGCAAATCTTTAAGATTGCCTAGCCCGGAATAAGTCACAGTAAAATTCAGTGCTTTTCCGGTCTCAATTTCATTCTTATCGACCTTTGCGCTGACGCTAAACCGTCCAACAACACCTGTAAAATTTGACGGGACATTTTCTCTTGGTAGTGGCTTTACTATGATATTCACAGGATTACTTGTACGGGTAATAATATCCCCGAATCCAAAACCTATTCCCCTGACCTGCATCTTCATTGTATAGGGCTCTACTTTAAGGTTACCTGTTTTTGTTGGGAAAAGCGCGCGTTTCATGAGAGTGAAACGTGTATAGAGATGCTCATTCTTTCTCACTTGTTCTCGTGTCGCATTTGTATCCATTTTAATCTGCTCCACCCAGAAATCATTGGGTGGAGTACCATCAATATTCGAACTCTGTCCAATCTGGACATCCCTGACATATAAATAGGTGGTTTCAATTACCTGTTCCCCTAAGTACACTTCTTTCGAAGCGGGGACTTTCTCTATGATCACTTCATCCGTTATCTCTTTGCGTCGGCCCAAATTCGAACGGCGATTAAAGAAATCGTCATCATCATTAAAAAAATCATCCAAAAGGCTTCGCCTGTTACTTCCTCTTTTCTGCGCGACAGAACCATCAACAACTTCCACCTGGATAGGATTAGTTTTATACGTGACATTTTTATAGGTGATCTCCACAGCAGGAATCGTAAATTTACCTTTTTTAGTTGGTTTAAGAGTAAATGTATGGCTGTGTACTAATTCGGATTTTGACTGAGATCCGATTATCTGGAAATGTTGCGAGGTTGAGCGGCTCCTCCCCAATACATCAAATCCGGGCACATTATTAACCTGTGGAGCTGGAACATCTGACAGATCTTCACCTTTCACTTGTACTGTGAAATAGAGCAGATCCTCCATTCCGATTTTATCGGCATTCACCTGTGATGTAACTGTAATCTCTCCATCCGCATTCAAAATGGATTGCATAAATGGAGTAAGTGCCAATAAAAATAATATTATAAAAACTGTTTTGAATTTCCGTATCATATTCTTTCTCGCTGACGATTCAGGTAAAAATAATAACATCTAACTCCTGATTCCGTCAATCTCTACCAGTCTTTCTTAGTCTTAGAAGCTTTAACTTTCTGCGCTTCTATCATCTTTTTCATTAATTCTTTTTCTTTTTCCTGTAATTCCTGGAGCATCGATTGTGCCTGCTTGGGATCTATTCTCTTCTTTTCCTGTTGCTGTTCCTTTTTATCCTGTTTTTTATCTTGTTTCTGATCCTGCTTAGAGTTTTGCTGATCCTGAGATCCTTTATTTTCCTTTTTATCTTTTTCCTGCTGATCCTTATTCTGATCTTTATTTTCCTGGTCTTTATTCTGATCTTTATTCTGTTGATCCTGGTTCTTATTATCCTGGCCCTGCTGCTGCTTCTGTTGTTCTTCCAGTTTTTTCTTCACAAATTCATAATTAAACTTTGCATCGGGGTCATTGGGATTCTTGATAAGCGCCTGCCGATAAGCAGCGAGCGCTTCCTGGAGTTTTTGCATCCTGTAAAGAGAATTGCCGGTATTATAAAGCGACTTGTTTATTGAATCAGCGCTTTTATATTTCTGGATAGCTGGTTCCATCTTACCTGTTTTGTAAAGCACGTTACCAATATTGTAATTAATAACCGGGTTGTCAGGATTGCCACCGGCCGCCTCGGAGTATGCCTTGAGGGCTTCTTCATAGTTACCTGCTTTAAAAAGCTCATTAGCTTTGTTTAATAAATCTGTATTTATCTCAGAGGCTTCTTTGTCCTTTGGTTTATTATCCGGAGTCAATGAGTTATTGTTCTTTACCGCAGCTGGATTTGAAACTGACTTAGCGGGATTCACGGTCTGTGAGCTTTGAGCAATTATTCTTCCGCTAAAGCAGCAAAGAACCATAAAAAGTATAAATATTAATCCCCAGGAGATAATACCTGTTCTGTTTATCATCAATTTAATCCAGTTCTTCATATTTCCATCTTCCTCAGTAGATTAAAATCCCTTTTTCCTGTCATCCAGGAACATAAAGATTACAAGAAAAAACAATGCTGCCGCTAAAGGATATTGATATCGATCTTTATATTTTGTTCCTTTAAATGCCTTAAATTTTGTTTTTTCCATCTGGTCGATATAATCGGCTATACGGTCCAGTTCACTTTCTTCACTTGTTGCCGGTAAAAATTCACCACCTGTGTCATTCGCAATTTCCATCAGAATCTGGCTGTTCAAGGAGGAAAGCACTGGTTTTCCGTCTTCATCCCTTTTATACCCTGTCACGTTACCCCTATCATCGCGGAGAGGGATCGGGACTCCCTGACCTCTTCCAAAGCCGATTGTATAAATTATTATTCCTTTTTCAGCAGCTTTAGCAACCGCTTCGCGTGTGTTTTCAGTATGTGTTTCGCCATCCGTCATCAGAACGAGCACCTTGCTGTTCTTCCCACTGGTTTTAAAAGCGTCAACAGCTTGAATAATAGCTCCCGCAATATCTGTACCAGGCACAGGAATCACATCCGGCCCGGCAAGTTCGAGGAACATTGTAAGCGCAGCATAGTCAAGAGTGAGTGGGGATTGCACAAAGCTGGTGCCTGAGAAAAATATAAGCCCAACACGGTCTCCTTTTAATCTTTCGAGAAAACCGGTTATCTCTCTTTTCGCTTTCATTAACCTGCTCGGTTGAATATCCTGAGCGAGCATTGAACGGGATGTATCAAGAGCGATCATTATATCCACACCCTGTCGGTTCAATTCCTGGAGTTCTTTTCCCCACTGAGGCCCAGCTGCAGCGATAACCAGAAAAAACACTGCAAACACAAGAGCAATAAACCTGAATACTTTTTTATCCATACTGGTACTACCCGCCAGGCGTCCTATATTCCGTTCACTTGCAAATTTTA
>JAFGBY010000070.1 GCA_016932915.1 Acidobacteriota bacterium
CTGATGAATGACCCCAATATAATACATAACCCATTAAATTGCAATTAATTATAAAGACTCCTTGGCTTTTTCAGTGAACCCTACTTATAGTATTTTAATATGGCAAATCAGGCTTTTGAAATCAGTGTTGCATTGATTTTATTGTAAGCAAAAATTATCGATCTGTTTATTAATGCTTACAAAATCTGACCCGGGAAAAAATGGAAGCATCCAAAACAAGGAAGATAAAAGGCGGGAAACAACACCCTGTTGGCGGAGAGGACGCTTCTTCCATGCTTTTTTTCAAGCTCAGTGCAGAAGGTTGTTTTCTATTGCGTAGCGGGTCAGTTCCGCAGGGGTATTAACTCCTATCTTTTCCAGGATGCTTTTCCTGTAAGTGCCGACAGTTTTGACGCTAATGGACAATTCCTCTGCTATTTCGATTGTTTTCTTTCCCGAAGTGATCAAAATGAAAACCTGGTATTCTCGTTTGGAGAGTTTTTCGTGGCATGGTAAGTCCTTGTATCTCCTGTGAGAAAAAACCTGGTTCCGGTCGATAACGGAGCCGAGACAATGTTTGTTAAGCAGTACTCTTCGAATAGCGGAGATCAGTTCACTTGAAGCTCTCAACTTGGTCAGGTATTCAGAAGCGCCTTTATTAAATGCCTGTTGCGCATACTTTTCTTCAGTATACATACTCAGGATCAGCACAGGCAGATCGGGTTTCTCTTCTTTTATCTGTTCTAAAATTTCCAGTCCGCTTTTACCGGGCATGCAAATATCCATGATAATAAGATCGAAATCATCATCCCGTAATTTTCTCAGTGTCTCCTCACCGTCAGCAGCTTCATCAACCACCTCCATATCAGGCGCTTCTTCGATAATCTTCTTCAGCCCTTCTCGAAAGATCGGGTGGTCATCCGCAACCAGGACTTTTATCATGCCGGTCCTGTCCTTTACCGGTTTGTTGTCTGCGTTCAGATTCGCTCAGGGATCCTGTCCAGAGGCTGGACTTCCTCCTCAAAATAACGATGAAAACAACGGGGCAGATCGTGGTAGTCAACGGCAGATATGGCATCTGAAAAATCAATGGAATTATAAGTGTTCCAGAACAGAATCACCTTATCTCTCAAATTATTTTTTACTGCGTCATCAAATAGCGCGGCCAAGGTTTTTCCCGTATAAGTTCCATCCAACTTGATTCCTTCGAGCTTCTCCATACGGGTCAAGGCTTCCATTCCTTCCCTGGTGAATCGGGCATAGCCTTTTCCCAGAAAGCTGTCTACAATGCCTATATCCCTGGCGGATAATTCAACTCTGGGAAATGATGGATCCAGAGAGCGGAGGAAAGCGACAGTCTCGGAGATGAGGTCGAACAATGTCTTTTCAGCGACATATCTCTTATCTATAACCCGTACAGGGATTACCCGGCTTTTTATGCCGGCCGCCTTTAGCCCGATCTTCAGTCCTGCTACTGTGCCGGTAGTGCCCAGAGCGACATAAATACAATCAGGCTCTGGTATTTGCCCTTTCATAATCTGTTCTTTTAACTCGAATGCTGCATTGACATAACCGGTGATTCCCAGGGTCGAGGAGCCGCCGGAAGGAATTACTTGAGGAAAGCTTCCATATTTCAGCTTATGCCGCAAAAGCTGATAGGCAGTTCCTATTTTAAGGGTTTTGTCATTCCGGTACTGGTGAAGTTCCGCTCCGCAATAATAGCTCATCAGAAGATTGCGCCGGACATAGAGTGCATTGAGCTGTGGCATCAGCATGGAAATACTCCTCAGCCCCAATTCTTTTGCATGAACTGCTGTAGAGAGGGCATGGTTGGATCCTGCAAAGCCAAAAGTCAACACCTCCTTTGCACTGGTGCGCAGCACGTGGCCCAGAATAAATTCCAGCTTCCGCAGCTTGTTTCCTCCAAAAAGGCGACCGCTTTTATCATCTCGCTTTATATAGAGATGATCCAGGCCCAGATCCCTACCTAATCGGCTGAGCTTCTCTACCGGGGTTGGAATCTCTGCTAAAGATACATAGGGGATTTTATCCTTTATCAGAGGGTAATGCTCGAATAACGGAATCATGCCTGATGAGTTCCTTGTTGTTCTCTCTTTTATGTTAAAAAATATTTTGCTCACTCGGCTGGAATCGGGATAATCTTGAGCTGCATTATTATATCTTATAAAGCGGTCTGTTGATATCAGAGATCTACTTATTTTTTTGTAAGCAAAAATGATCAATCTGTTAATTAATACTTACATCAATCGATGGCAGAAAGAAGGGGATTATTTGAACGGTGGGAAGAGCAGGCTGTCAGGATTGGCGGATATCAAAAGCGACTTAATAGTCAGGAATAAAGGATCGTTTTGCGGGCTCATACCAGCAGATGATTCATTATCGCGTACCGGGTCAATTCGGCATTGCTTTTCATATTCATTTTGGCCAGGATACGCATCCTGTAAGTTCCTACTGTCCTGGGGCTTAAAAACATCTCTTGTGCTATTTCTCTCGTTTTTTTCCCGGAAACGATCAATAGGAGCACCTGGTATTCGCGGTCGGACAGTTTTTCATGAAGCGGCTTATCGGTGCCGTTCTCGAGAATGAAAGCCATTTTTTCGGCCAGCGTGGAGCTTACATATTTCCCGCCCTGCAGGACCTTCTTTAATGCGGCAATCAGTTCATTCGCCGCTTCCAACTTGGTAAGATAAGCGGACGCTCCGGCTTTGAAGGAGCGGATCGCATACTGTTCTTCTGGATATACGCTTAAAATTACCACGGGGAGCTGAGGCTTCTCTGTTTTCAGTTGTTTCAGAACATCCAGTCCGCTTCTTCCCGGCATGGAAATATCCAACAAAACTACATCGTAATTATCAGTCTGCAATTTTGAGAGCACCTCCTGCCCATTGCAGGCTTCGCCTGTAACTTCCATGCCAGGTATCTCCCCGATAATTTTCCTCAGCCCTTCGCGAAAAATCGGGTGATCATCCGCAATCAAGATTTTTATCATGCCGATTAGTGCCTCATTATAGGAATGGCTACAATAACCGAGGTTCCTTTGTTCCTGATACACGAGATTTCAGCCTTGCCGCCCAGAAAACGGGCACGTTCCCGGATTCCCATCAAGCCGAACGAATGAGAATCCCATATCTTTTCTACCGGAATGCCCCTGCCATTATCAACGACCTGAAATATTAACTCATTGTCTACTTCTTTCAAGCCTATCTTAAGCTCACTGGCCCCGGCATGGCGGACGACATTGGTAAGAGCTTCCTGAAAAATGCGAAATACGTTTGTTGAAAAGTTCCTGTCGAGACCGTGGTCTTCCAGTTCGAGGCTGACCTTGCAGGCAATTCCGGTCCTTTCCCCGAATTTTTCGGTTTCCCATTCGATCGCCGCAACAAGGCCCAGCTCATCCAGCAGACCCGGCCTCAAATCCCTGGCGATTCTTTGCACAGTCTCAACCGCGGTCTCGATGGAATTCGACATTGACTTCACTTGCTCTTTCAGAGGGTCCTGATCTTTCTTTAACTTCGAACCCAGCAGGGAGAGATCTATTTTCAAGGCGGTCAATAACTGGCCCAGCTCATCGTGAATCTCACGGGAAATGCGTGTTCTCTCCTCTTCCCTGACCTCCCGTAAATATGCGGTAAGGTTGCGCAATTGTTCCTGCGACCTTTCCAGGTCGCTCTGCGCCTTCTTACGCTCAGTGATATCTTCGAAGATTACCGCCAAAGAACCTTTCTTCGGGCTGTAACAAGAATAAGAAAACCATTGGTCCCTGGATTGATTATAATAATCGAACTTGATTTTTTCCCCATTCAGAACCACTTTTCGCACAACACCGTCCCAGTCGAAATCACGGTCAACGATATCAGTGCATAAATCTTTAACACTCTTGCCGATGACCGCCTGCCTTTTTAAACCGATTATTTTCTCCCATGCATCATTGACTTCCAAAATAACACTGCCCACAGGATTGTTATCAGCGTCAAATAAAATCTTATGGTATGAAAAAGCGCTGACCATGTTATCAAACAGGGAGCGGTATTTTTCCTCGCTTTCCTTTACCGCTTCTTCCGCTTTCTTGCGCTCGGTGATGTCGCGAATAACGCCGACCAGTGCACTTCGAGCCCCGGAATCATCGCAGATCTCCGTGATGGTAAGGTCGGATATGAAAACCTCTCCATTCTTTCGTTTCATACGATATTCAGTATGAAAAACTCCGTTTTTATCCAGAGCTGCATAGAGCCGACGGATGAAACTGTCATACAATTCCCGGCTCACATGGAGAATCTCAAGACTCTGTACAACCGCCTCATCCCTTTTATAGCCGAAAAGTTTTTCAAAGGTCAGATTGCAATCGATAATTTTGTGATTGTCAGGGTCCACGAGAAAAACGCCTTCGTCCAGACTCTTCAGAGTCTTATCCAACAGGGTATTCGTCTTGATCAAAGCCTCTTCAGCCCGTTTGTGCGAGGTGATATCAGTGGCGATCTGCAACCGCACATCCCGTTCGTCCGGCCATTTGATGATACGCTCGGTAATATTATAGTACCTCTCGAGAGCGGGATTATAGATTTCCAGCCTTACCGGCAAGTTTTTATGCTTTAAAATGTTTTCGTTCCCGCAGAAGTCACAAGGTCGATCGAGGTTTTTAACTACCTCGTAGCAAAACCTGCCCACCGGGTCCCTGCCGAGAAACTCTCTCATAAATCTGTTCGCATACAGAATCTTATAACTCCTCGGGTCCAGGACATAGACTATTTCATCAATACTGTCAAAGATCGACAAAAGCTGTGACCGCTCGAACCTCAGCGATTCCTCCGCTTTCTTACTCTCGGTGATATCCTCAAACAGCAAGATATTCAATGCCCGGTCTCCGGGAAAATTTGTCCCTAACTTCAGTTTAAATACCCTTCCGTCCAACTTCTCGTTGTTTATCCCTACCTCGACATCAAAGGGTATGTTAAACTGTTCGATCGATAGCTTCGATTCACGCGTATAGATCTCGATATCATAAATCTCGACTGCAGCCGAACAAGCGCCGAATCCAACGTAATTCTTAGCCGGGTCTTCAATATTCGTATCAATCACTTCGAGCGGAGTCATCTCCCGGCCGGTTTCCATGTTTTTCAGTCTCCTAATCAACTGGCCCCCGGTCCTTTCGAACATCAGCGAATATTCGGTATCAACAGCCAATACCTCCGGGACTGTGGCGATATATGTATCATGACGCCGTATTCCCCCTTCCTTGTTAAAATTTGCCCCGACACAAGCCGTATAACCGATGAAGTCCGAATAAGGGAACTCTTTTCCTGCCGCCCCGGAGAGAACGACAGACAGATCTCTGACCTCTTCCTCTTTACTCGAGGTTTTTATTTTACAGCACACCTTGATATCCGTTTCCAGACCGCCCAACTTATCCTGATAGATTAGAAAACTATCTTTGGTGTCCTCAAGGCATGGCCTGTGCATGATTTTCCAGTTTCCATCTTCACCGGCAATCTGCCAGTGCTCATTTTTACAGGAAGAGTACGATATCCAGGTTTTATCGATCAAGTCCCCGGCATTAGGCCCTTTGTATCTCAATTGCCATCTTTTACCTTTACCATACGGCAGTTTGCGCAACTGCTCAATACTCTTGAGATAACTCTGAATCTTCCCGAAATCTCCTTTTTTGAGAAATCCTCTAAGATTTCTCCTTTTTTCTGCATACTCCTCAATATTGTCGTGCAGAAAAACGAAATTGTCTGAATATCCGAGTATATTCCAGTCTTTATCCAGGATAAGATCGGGCATATTAATCGTTGCCCTGAGTGCGGAAAACGTCCTGCTCATTCTGGTATTATCATTTAATACCTGGATAAAACTCTCTTTTAATTTTACCAAAGAAGATTCTATTTCCTCCTGATTTAAATGATCAGGCGCAACTGAAAGTTTATCTTTCAGAAGATTTTCGAATTCCGCCAGTTTATCAGGCATAATCATATCTCCTGGTTTCAACCGGAGCTTGTCCCCTCCGGAAGCACAATTGGCTGGTAAGTCTATATACTTGATGCTGTTGACCAATTACTGGCCTGGTGAAGTCTCGAGACTACAGCCCGGGCCGGGTTAATCATAAATTCGTTTGTCCACGGAATCGTCTCTCCGGTTAAACCTGCTGTCTCTTAACGAGAATGATATCTGACTCCCAATCCGGAATATGCCAGGGCACTTTTAGTCGAGTAGATCATCCATTACTGGATTTCACCCTCACAGAACCGGACGTGGGGCGTTACCCCATCCGGCTCTTCCGAGCAG
>JAFGBY010000071.1 GCA_016932915.1 Acidobacteriota bacterium
AAAATTTCAAAATTCCAGGAATCGCAGCTTTCGTGAAAATATAAACTTACTTTTTAAAAAAATGCATCCCCTTTCAAAAGGAGATTCGGAAGAGTAGTATCCGAAAAAGGGTGAACCTTTTAACAAATCAGGTTTATTGAATAAACCTTTTTGCTTGAAACGAATCAGGAGATCAAATGAACATACGAGAAGCTGATATTACAGATAAGAATAGATGGGATTTATTTATTGACAGCGAGGGCGGGGATTATCGCTTGTACTATAATTGGAAGCAATTCTATGAAACTAGAGGCAATCGTTTTATTCCTCTCATAGTTGAAAGTGATTCTTCCGAATTACTGGGTATACCCGCTTTGGTTAAAGAAAATAAATTCCTTTTTTCCGTCTTGAAATCACTCCCGGAAGGCGGTGGAGGTTTTTTAATTCGAAGTGATTTGTCCGAATCGGAAAAAAACGATGTTGTCTGCGAGCTAATAAAATATGTTGATTTGCACTATACCAAAGGTTGCGCCGTCATTTTTATCCAAGAAATTAATTCCTTTTTATTAAGGAATAAGTTTATTAAACAACACAGCATACCTATTTCTGCGCAGATTGAAAGTGGACTGAAATATGAATATGACGAGACGACAGGTTTCCCATGTTCGCATGTTGTAGAAACAAAGAGGCCTTTCGAAGAACATCATTGGAAAATATGGTCACGGAATATCAGGCAAAACATCAATAAAGCTATCAAGAGTGGAGTAACTGTTGTTTACGATCGAGATCTAGTATACATGGATCAGTTTATTGCTATGTTAAGCGCAAACTACAAACGCCACAAGAACAATCGTTTCATTAATGATGAGATGAAAGTACGATTCAACGTGTTCAAAGAAAAAATAAAATTATACATAGCCTTGCGGAATGGACAGCCAGTGGCAGGTTTATTGTGTCAATATACTCCTCTGACCTGCCATCTGTCGAAGATGGGTAGTTATTTTAGAAATGATGGCAGCGCAGAAAAATTATGTTTAAAAGTAGCGATAGAAGAGGCATGTAATACCGGGTATAAATATATTGATTTCGGTATTAGCGTTGATGAAAATACAGCATTTTATAAAGGACAGTTCAGATTTACAAGAGTTCCTATTGGGTTGTATACAAAAAACTATTCCGCCACCAGGTACTATCTATACGAAGCATCCAGATTACTGATAAACATTCAAGAAAATAAAATGTATCTTTGGAATAACCGAGAAAAAATAATAAAGAAAATATCTAAGATAGGGTCAAAGATAAAAGCATAAATTTATTTAGTAAATATGTGGATTTGATTTTGTTTTGTACACTTATTCCGGATACCTTATCAAACGATTAATACGCGTTGGAACTGGTCAAAGAAGATAAAGGTGGTAAATAAATTTGATTAAAGGAAAAATCAAGTCTAGTTTCATCGCTTGTATCCTTTTTATTCTTGATATTTGTGGCATAAATGCATTATTTAGAAAACTGAATCAAGAAAAAGCTATTATCCTCTGGTATCACGGAGTTTGTGATGAAAGCTTTAATTTAACGGATAGACATCTGCCCAAATCTGTGTTTCGCAAGCAGCTCAGCTATCTGAAAGATAAAGGCTATATATTTATCACGTTATCGGAACTTGTGAATATCCTTCAATCCGGGGGGAAAATCAACAAATACGTCGTTCTTACGTTTGATGACGGCTTCAAAAATGTCATCGGGAACGCACTCCCGATAATGAGGGAACTCGGCGTAAAAGGCTGTTTTTACCTGGTATCTGATCTGGCCGGTACCAATAATTTACTCTGGACTGATCAGGTGGAAGTTGCCGTCAGGAATTTGGGCGAGCGTAATTTTCAATTCAATTTCAACGATGCGACTTTCCATTATAGATTGGAAAACGAGTCCTCATATCAAGCGGCTTTTAACGATATAAAATCGAAGCTTCGAAGTGTTGCCGATAAACAGCGTATCGAATACATGCAGCAATTCAGGCTCCCCCCGGACGCGGATATCGCGGAGGAATTTTTCATGGCTGATTGGCAGCAAATCCGCGATTTGGATTCCGATATCCTCGAGATCGGCAGCCATACCAGGAATCATCCGAACTGTACCAGCTTAATTTATAACGAGGAAGTGGAGGACGAGATAAAAAATTCCAGGCTGATTATTGAAAAGCAAATCGACCGTCCGACAGAACATTTTTGTTACCCGGCCGGCGCGTATGATGATAGAGTAATTTCCGCTGTTAAAAATGCAGGCTACAAATCAGCCGCTACCATCGAATACGGCTTCAACGATGCAAACACCGACCTGTACCGGCTAAAACGGCTTTCGGCTGATCCGCAGTTTTTATTGTTTAAATCCCGTATTTCGGGCAGTTACGCGCTCTTTTATAAATTCAAATCCTTTTTCCCAGCCGGTTAAGTAATAATGGAGATGTCACGATAATAAATGTTTACATTATCGCAATTAAAATTATTCGCAAACACTGCTCTGTATCGAAAAATGATGTTATTAGGGTAAATTGACCCGTATGGCAAATGAACTATGGATAATATAGATTTCTTGAAATTCAGTCAGGATATCATCGGGCGTGGTATGCCTCTTCGCTTTAAAGCGCAAGGTTGGAGTATGTTCCCGTTCGCAAAACCCGGCAGTATCCTGACCATCGAACCGGTCAACACGGACACTTTAAAAACTGGTGATATTATTTTTTACCATGGTTCCAGCGATTCGCTTATTGCCCACCGATTGATTAAAATCAATATTGACGGTTCTCTGGTCACCAGGGGTGATTACGTGTCCTATTTCGACCCGCCGCTAGCCAGAGGTAACGTAATCGGTAAAGTAACCATGATAGAAAACAGCTCAAGGCAGCTTGCTCTCAACAACGATCTGGGGCATATTTGCGGATCGATCGTCGCCTTGTTCTTACGCGGCAGATTTCCGTGCCAGGGAACGATAGTCAGATTTCTCGGGGTAATCTGGTGGCTTCTTCAAGGGAGGCATAAAAAGTGAGCCTCGCCATAACCAGCCGTAATTTGACCAAGATATTCCCGTCTACCTCCGGCTATCGTGACCTTCTCCCTTTCAGAAAAAGACGCTACACGACGGCGGTTCAGGACGTAAGTCTGAATATCAAGGAGGGAGAGTTCTTCGGCCTGCTGGGAGCCAACGGCGCCGGCAAGACTACCCTGATTAAACTACTCTGCAGCCTGGTGATACCTACATCAGGCTCGGCCGGGATTTTCGGGCACGATATTTTAAAAGAAGAACAGGCCGTAAAAAAACTGGTGGGATTGGTCAGTTCGGAAGAAAGAAGTTTTTACTGGCGTCTTACCGGCCGTGAGAACCTGGAGTTTTTCGCTGCATTGTATCATCTGGATATATCGCAGGCCGGCCGCCGCATTGATGAACTGCTGCGCATCGTCGGCCTGGATAAACATGCTGACGTCAGGTTCCAGGGCTATTCGACGGGGATGCGGCAGAAGCTGGCTATCGCCCGCGGGTTGCTGAGCGAGCCGAAAATCCTTTTCGTGGATGAACCTACCCGCAGCCTTGACCCGGTCAGCGCCAGGTCTG
>JAFGBY010000072.1 GCA_016932915.1 Acidobacteriota bacterium
CTCAAATCATCATCAAATAAAAAAAGAGCCGGGCTTATGATCAGATACGCTGATGAGATTTTTATCAGCACAGAATTCCTGAATGAATTCTGTGCTTTATTCAATAGAAAAGGGATTGTTGTACCATCGCCTGTTGAAACAGATAGAATAATGCCGGTGCTCAGACATCCCAATGATGTGCCGGTTATCGGATGGATCGGTTCATCGTGGACGACTAACTATCTGAAAGTCGTCGAAACAGCTTTGCAAAAAATCGGTAAAAAGATCCCTTTCAGGTTTTTATCTGTCGGAATGAATTCTGAATATAGATTAGAAAATATTAATCATATTTCGAAAGAATGGAGATATGAAGAGGAAAACGCATCAATCAACATGATGGATATTGGGATCATGCCATTACCCGACGATGAATTCACCCGGGCCAAAGGCGGTTATAAACTTTATTTATATATGGCCGGGGCAATTCCCTGCGTGGCAAGTCCGGTAGGGATAAACAGTTCCATTATCAGAAATAATGAGAATGGCTTCCTTGCCTCATCGGAAGAAGAATGGATCGATGCCCTTGAAAAATTGCTGTCCGACAGGGAGCTTAGAAAACGACTTGGCGAAAACGGACGCAAGGATGCAATCAGCAAATATGACAGAGCTGTATGCGCTGAAAAAATACTCGGAATAATCTGCCGATTAATTAAACAACATGGAAAAGACTGATAAAAAACATTTAAAACTGAAATGCAAAATTTGTGGCAATGAAAACGATAACCAACTTGTTGTTGCTACAGAAAGGATGTTCGGTCTTGGTGACAGGTTCGATTACTTTGTTTGTACAGAATGCAAATGCCTGCAGATTAAGGATATACCTGAGAACATTGAAAAATACTATCCATCGGACTATTACTCATACCAGGAAGCAATATTCCCGTCCAGGCTAAACCGTTTCAACTTTTTCCTCAAAAAGAGCCTTGTCAAATATTATATGGGCTATTTTAATCTTACAGGCTTTCTCCTTTCGTTTATTTTTGAACATCCGTTTTACTGGATCCGTAACAGAGAACTCAACTTTGAATCGAAAATACTTGACATAGGTTCAGGTGCCGGTCGCAAACTCTTATCGCTTCAAAGAAGTGGATTTTTAAACCTTACCGGAGCAGATCCATACATCGAAAAGGATATATTCTATGATAATGGAGTAAAAATCTTGAAAAAAGAGATTGATGATATAGAAGAGACCTATGATTTTATTATGCTGCATCACTCCTTTGAGCATATGGCAGATCCCAAACATATAATTACACAGCTCAGCCGCTTAATGAACCCCAACGGTGTTGCCCTTATCCGTATTCCGGTCGCTGATTCTTATGCCTGGCACAAATACAATACTTATTGGTTCGGACTGGATGCCCCCCGTCATTTTTTTCTGCATACTCCGCGCAGCATGGCTATTTTATTGCAGGGCACCGACCTGAAAATTGATGAGATAATTTACGATTCAACCGCCCTCCAATTTACCGGTAGCATAAAATATATGAAAAATCTTCTGTTCGATTCTCCCGATGATATGTTTACAAAAAAAGAGATTAGAGCTTTTTCCCGTGAAGCAAAGAAGCTTAACAAAAGCGGCCAGGGAGACTGGGCTTGCTTCTACCTGAAAAAAGCTCACTAACTGATAGTTGACTGATGAATAAGAATATTTTAATTTTTACAGATAGTTATCCTTACGGCAAGGCTGAACCTTTCCTTAAAACAGAATTAGAATATTTTGCTCATTCGTTCGAAAATGTTTCTGTGTTCCCTCTCGAAACAGGTTTAGGCACTGAAAAAAGAGTATTGCCTGAGAAGGTTGAAATGATAAAGCCGGTATTCAGGAGAATTAAAAACAAGAAGGAGCTGTTAATGAAGGGCGTGTTCAACTCCTCATTAATGGCAGCCCTGGTTAAGGAAGGTATCCGGTCGGGAGCATGGAAATCGTGGACTGGATTCAGGATATGGTTCACACATCTTCTTTTGGTAAGGAGACTGTCGGCTGAAATAAGGAAAAGGGAACTAATCCAATTCTTTAACCGCTTCGATATACTTTATTTTTACTGGGGCTTACGCTGGAGCCAGATCATCCCCTTTCTGCCTGAAGAACTGAAACCGAAAATAATTACCAGGTTTCATGGGTCAGATTTATATGAACATACAAATCACGGATACATTCCGTGGCGGCATCAGCAACTTGAAAGAATAAACTATGCAGTAGTAATCTCAGGAAAAGGAGAAAAATATATTGAAGACATGTATCCTTTTATGAAAGGAAAAACAATTGTATCGAGAATAGGGACAACTGATTATGGATTAAATCCCCGATCATCATCAGATGCTTTCAGAATAGTATCCTGTTCCAACATCAACGCTGTAAAAAGGGTTGAGTTGATAGTTCAGGCTCTCAGACATACAAAAAGGAATATCGAATGGATTCATTTTGGCGATGGTCCGCTAAAAAACAAAGTAGAAAAACTGGCCTCAACTCTTTCACCAAATATTAAATGGAAATTAGCCGGCGCACTGATTCACGATGAACTGATGCAATATTACCAGAATTCACCTGTCGATCTGTTTCTTAACGTCAGCAGTTCTGAAGGAGTTCCTGTTTCTGTTATGGAAGCCATGTCGTTTGGGATACCTGTAATTGCTACGAATGTTGGCGGTACCTGTGAAATAGTATCAGAAAAAACCGGTCTTCTTATTGATAAAGATTTTGCTCCGGAGCTGCTCGCACAAAAGATTGAGGAAATGGCTGGCATTAGCGATCCTGAAGAAGCAAGAAAA
>JAFGBY010000073.1 GCA_016932915.1 Acidobacteriota bacterium
GCAAACAATGCCGGCAGTGGTTCCCAATTTCCGGTTATTAGTTACGCGTTTACGGATTACAGGTAAATTAACTTTGAACGTTTATCAAATAAAAAGTCGGTTTTATGTAAAAAATTTTTTAGTCCGGTTATAATTGTTTAATTTTATTACAATAAATTATTTGATTTACGAATTAAGGTATTTTAGGGTTGATTTCTTTTGGTTTTAGGTTTTAAGGGTGATTTTGAGGGGTTAAGCCTACGGGCTGCCGGTAAATCCAACGGCAGCCTTTTTTTTGTGATCATGAAGTTCTTAAATTAGCGGGAATAAAGTTTCAATTTGATCTATTATCGCAGAAGGGATTATCCATGGATGTTAAAATAGAGAGTAGTTGGAAAGGGAGGCTTGACGATGAATTCCATAAGGAATATTTCTTAAGGCTTGCGGAATTTGTAAAGGAAGAGTACCTGAGAAAGCAGATATATCCACCAGGTTCGTTAATATTCAACGCTTTTAACCTTTGTCCTTTCGACAAAGTAAAGGCTGTTATTATCGGGCAGGATCCCTATCATGGTCCTGGTCAGGCTCACGGTCTCTGTTTTTCAGTGCGTGAAGGTGTCAGCTATCCGCCAAGCCTCATTAATATTTTCAAGGAAATTGAATCAGATCTTGGTATTTCAGTATCGCGATCGGGAAACCTGGAACGATGGGCTGCACGTGGAGTATTGCTGCTCAATGCAACGCTGACAGTGAGGGCGCATCAGGCTGGTTCGCACCAGAGAAAGGGCTGGGAGCAGTTCACCGACAGTGTGATAAATATCCTCAATAAAGAAAAGCAAAATCTTGTCTTTTTTCTCTGGGGAGCCTATGCTCAGAAAAAGGGTGAATCGATTGACAGATCGAGGCACCTGGTCCTTGAGTCGGTTCACCCCTCCCCTCTTTCCGCTTCCCGGGGATTTTTCGGTAACAGGCATTTCAGCCGGTGCAACGATTACCTGCTGAAGAATGGAATTGAGCCGGTGGACTGGACCTGATAAGGCGAAAGGCGCCCTCCTTCGCCACAGCCTCCGCTAAAGCTTCGGCTGTCGAAGAAGGCTACGGAGTGTAAAAAGGAGAAAGGAGAAAGGAAAGATAAAAGTCAGCCCACCAACCACCTCAAGGGTGCGATTAACAGATTAGTTGTTTTTAAGTCCCCTTTAGGGGATTTCGGGGCGTAAAGGCTCAACGGCGCATAGGCGAAAAGGCTTACGGCATGAAGGAATAGTATTACATATGTTTAATTTATTTTGTTGCTTCCAGTCCTTTTACGATTGTTTCGGTGAGGATTGTTGTGTTTTCGAAACCGACTGACAATCTTATCATTCCGGGTTCGGGGTATTTTGAGCCCCATACTGATTCCACAGGAAGAAGAATTGTATGATGATCGCCCAGTGAAGGGATCAGTTTTATTTTATCAGCTACTGTTCTTATGAATGTATCACGGAGTGTGCGCTTCTCCTTTTCACTATCCCCGGCGAAATCGAAGGTTATCATAGCGCCGAAACCCTTATTGCCAAACAGTCTAACTGCTTCTGCATGAGTGGGATGATCAGCAAGTCCGGGAAACAGCACCCGTTTTACGCCAGGGGCCTCCTTCAGCAGTTCTGCTATGATCGTTGCGTTAAGGCACTGTTGTCTGAACCTTAGTTCAAGCGACTGTATCTGTGTATGGAGTCTGTAGGCATCGTCGGGTGAGATCATATGTCCGGTGTATTTACGGTATTCCACGGCAGCCTGCATCAGGGAATGGTCGTTTCCGCATATAACTCCGGCGGTTATATTACCATGTCCCGAGAAGTATTTTGTTGCGCTGTGAATTACCAGATCGGCACCTGCTTCCAGAGGTCTCCAGAGCAGTGGTGTGGCAAAGGTATTATCAACCATTACTTTCGCTCCGTATCGATGGGCCATCCTTATTATCTCAGGTGCATCGGGTACTATCAGCATCGGGTTTGATATGGATTCAATATATACTAATTCAGGCTTTAATGATTTTAATAATGATTCATAATCATCCAGGTCATATTTTTGTCTGGTCGCTGTAAAATTGTGAATTTCTATCCCTCTGCGTCTTTTCAGTACTGATTCGATAAAGGATATAGTTCCGCCATAGATCTCGCTGAAGAAGAGCCAGGGTCTTGTATCTTTTCCCCGGTGGAAGATTGATACGGCAGTGTCAATGGCAGACATACCCGACTGTGTCAGAAGCGCCCATTCCGACTCTTCCAGCTTCATGATCTCTTCCTCTGCTGCCACGACTGTCGGGTTCCTGTACCTCGAATAGATATAGAGATCAGGTTCTCTCTCATTTTCAGTCTCTTTCCTAAAGGCTTCTGCCGTTGTATCCGCATCGAAAAGCTCAAAACCGGCATCCCTATATACGGGTATGCGCGAACTGTTGACATCTTTTTTCTTCATATCAGATTATTTCGAGGCTCTCTTCCGGCACCCACCCCTTGTTGCCATCAGAAAGCCGTATTTCGTACCACTCGCCCACAGCGTCTACTATTGTGACCTTTGTCCCCTCATGTATCAGGAAAAGGTCAGTTCCGCTGTTATCAGGAGAACTTTTACCGTTTACTGACGGATCGAAGATGATGGCTTTATTACTGTTATGAACCAGTGTTTTGTTTCTGTGGCTGAAAGCAAACGACGATATGCTCATCGTCATAAGCAGGATGGCCGTCCAGAATCCTGTTACTTTAAGTTTGTATGCTGCCGAATACATGTAAATTGACAGGGCAAGGAGTGACAATATGAAAGACACGATACTTATTCCTGCCCATCTGTTTGCCGGGTTTACGAGCGATATAAAGTCGAACCATCTGGTAAAAAAGAGCTTGGGTATCTCTTCAAATCTGTCGATTGTTTGAGTTTTCGCTATAGCGAGGTTATAGTTAATATCTTCATCGCCGGGTTTCAGGAGACGGGCTCTCTCGTAGAACAGCAGTGCCCCGGGTATATTGTTAAGCTTGAAATATGCATTGCCAATGTTATAGTTGAGTTCCGCGGAGCGGTAGCCGAAATTATAGATATCAAGCCATGTTTCGAGAGCCTGGCTGTAGTCACCATTGGTGTAGTATTCAACGCCTCTTAGATATTCTTCTTCTGCCGGTCCGGCTATGGATGCAGCATTCCCGGTTGTGAAGCCCGATAGCACTATGATCAATATTACTACTCTGAGTTTCATAAGTCAGC
>JAFGBY010000074.1 GCA_016932915.1 Acidobacteriota bacterium
ATGGCGGAGGATTGTATTTAATGATTACAAGTGACCCCACTATTCTAAACTGCACCATAACCGGGAATGAAGCCGGAGGAAACGGCGGAGGAATGTATTCAACAGGGAACAGCAATCCGATTTTCACAAATACGATACTATGGAACGACTATCCGAATGAAATACAATTACATCCGACTGAACCGGGGAGTCCCGTCATATCATATTGCGTTATCCGTGGTGGCTGGTCTGGAAGCGGCTCGAATAACATAAATGCAGACCCGAAGTTTATTGATTTCGGGCTTATGCCGAGTGAAATCCCGCAGATATATTACCGCCTTACATCAGGTTCTCCCTGCATAGATGCCGGCACCAGCGATGTTGGATATTCATTTGATATAGATTATCAACAGAAAATAGACGACCCGGTTACGCCAAATACGGGCGGTGGTGCTGTGCCCTATTACGATATCGGCGCTTATGAATTCAGGGCGCGTTATGTTAACGGCGTTGCCGGCAATGACTCATGGGATGGATTACGACCGGTCTGGAACGGAGGAAGCGGACCGAAGAAGACCATTCAGGCAGGCTTAAATATGGGTGTAACCGGCGAACAGTTGATAGTAGCGCCGGGTACATATACGGGAACAGGCAATCGCGACCTGAATTTTAACGGCAAGGATTTACATTTGCTTTCAGAAAACGGACCATTGCAGACGATAATTGATTGCCAAGCTTCATCCTCAAACGAACATAGAGGGATTTTGTTCAGCAACAATGAAACGCCCAAAGCCTTCGTCAAAGGCTTAACTATCAAAAACGGATGCTATACAACTACTGGTTATGGCGGGGCAATGAAATTCGATAATTCAAATCCCGGTATATTTGATTGCCAATTATACAGCAATTCTGCACGTAACGGAGGGGCAATTGACTGCATTTCTTCCTCTCTAACAATCGCAAATTGTATCATAAGGAATAACATGGCTTTAGGTGATTGGTCTCAAGGCAATGGATATGGCGGTGGAATAAATATTAACAGTATTAAGCCTTTTATAAAGAATTGCCTGATTGATAATAACTGGGCTCAAACACATGGCGGGGGAATCTATTGTTCTGCTGCTTCACCAAGAATATACAACTCGACCATTTCCGGCAATAATGCTCCACTCGGCGGCGAGGCAATATATATTTGGGGGTCGCCGGTCATAACTAACTGTATTATCTGGGATAATCGTATTTATGCCACTCCCACGTCATATCCGACAGTTACATACTCCGATATTGAAAGTGCTTCCGGCGAATGGTGGTTTGGTGAAGGTTGTATAAGTTTGCATCCATATTTAGTTTATAGTTCACCCTATAATGCATGCCTAAGCCAGGTTGCTGCGGGGCAATCCATAAACAGCCCGTGTGTTGATGCCGGCAGCGCTCCTGTTGAAGATGTCGGAATGTCCAATTATTCAACAAGGACAGATGGGATGCTTGACACTGGTCAGGTGGATATGGGCTATCATTCCAGATATTCCTTGAGGATTTATTCGATGGTTCGTGGGACAGGCAGCATAACAATATACTGGAACGGCATCACAAGAGTTTCTTATGTCGTCGAGTGGTCAACCGACATGCTCTCGTGGAACCCGGTTTCAGTCGGGGAAGTTTCGCAGTGGACTGATACGAATGTGGCAGGATACACGAAGAAGTTCTATCGAGTGAGAGAACAGTAAGAAGCCGTAATGAATGTGGCACGGGCATCTTGCCCGTGAAGAGAAATACGGTGAGATGAGCATTAACAGGCTGGAAGCTTATGCCACGTTTGAAAAATGCACAACGTCCCCAGTTAGCGGATAAAATGCTCTACTTCAAGCATACAAAGTTTGTAGTAGGCTTAAAACGAGCCTGTGGTTGATAAAAGCCGTTGCCGACAGGCTGGAAAGCCTGTCTTACATAGCATGTGTAAAACTGCGAAAGCAGGAAGAGTATTTAAAAAGTAAGTATTTTTGAGGAGATAGAAAAATGAAAACCTGTATTGTTATTTTAATCAGTTCTTTATTTCTGAGTTTCGCTTTGCTTCAGGCATCTTACGCATTCCCGGACGGCTATGAGCCGGATAACAACCATCCTCAAGCAGGGTCAATATCAAATGGTCCCGCACAGCAACATACCATTTATCCAATTGGCGATGAGGACTGGGTAAAATTTACATTGCCGCGAGAAGCTGGAGTTGTAATCGAGACTTCAGGCACAGCCGGAGACACCAGGATGTGGCTCTATAAAGCTACAACCCCGATTGAATACACCGTCTACTATAATAATTTTGATACGAATCCCGGATGGAGCACTCAAGGGCAATGGGCATTTGGTCAGCCAACCGGCGGAGGGGGTACTGATCCGGTTAACGGCTTTACAGGTGCAAACGTTTACGGATATAATCTAAACGGCGATTACCCAAACAATCTCAGTTCTACTGAATACCTAACTACAACAGCGATAGACTGTCGAGGTTATAGCTCGGTAACACTCAAATTTGAACGATGGCTTGGCGTCGAAACATCAACTTATGACCATGCAAGCATAGAGGTATCTAATGATGGCTATAATTGGTTAATTGTGTGGCAAAATCCCGACTCGACAATTATTGACAATACATGGATGCTTCAACAATTCGATATATCGTCTGTCGCTGATAACCAGCCGACGGTATATATCCGTTGGGGGATGGGCACAACTGACAGCTCGGTGACATACTGTGGATGGAACATAGATGACGTGCAATTAACGGGTATAGCTCCCAGTCTGGAATTTATAGAATACGATGATGATAGCGGTATTGATTATTTCTCATATATTGATCGTGTTTGCGGTGTGGATACTCTCCCTGCGGGAACATATTATGTGCAAATTGACGAATATGGCGACGATCAGGAGATTGTTGATTATACCATTCAGCTAACAGTCACTCCTTGTGTTCAGAGGACTATATATGTGGATGACGATGCGGCAAATGACCCTGGTCCCGGCTCTCCTTATGTGAGTGATCCTCTTGAAGACGGCACAACAGATCATCCCTATGACGCCATTCAGGAAGGGATTGATGCCTCCCTTGATGGCGACAGAGTTATTGTAAAGGACGGCACATATACAGGGGATGGGAATCACGACATTGATTTCGCACATGGTCTTGGCTGGTACACCCGCAATATACGAGTCCAGTCGGAAAATGGACCGAAAAACACGATAATTAATTGCCAGAATAATTTAACAGCCTTCAACCTTCACACAGATGAAAGTATTAATTCGATAATTAGTGGTTTCACCATTACCGGAGCTACTAAGGCAGGAATCTATACAAGTTATAATCGTCCGCAGATTAAGAACTGCATTATAAAAGATAACAATGTTTGGCATTACCCCGGTTTGGGTGTGGCAGGAATTTACTGCCATAGTTCTGCTCCGACAATAACGGATTGTATTATCTTCAATAATTCCGCTTATAATTTAAGCCATAATTTTACTGGAGGTGTGGTTTTTGACATGTGCCTTCCGGAGGTTCCATTAATGTCAAATTGCATAATATATAGAAATAATGGAAATGAAACTGCTGGCGGAGTTGTTTGCTTTAACAGCAGTCCCTTTATCGAAAACTGTGTGATTATGGATAATTATTCCATTAATAATGGCGGCGGATTATATCTTGAGCAATACAGCAGTCCAACCATCATCAATTGCACAATAATCGAAAACAAAGCCAGTTTAAATGGAGGAGGCATTTATGCAACAGACCATAGCTATCCTGTAATTACTAATACGATTCTTTGGAATGACTTTCCGAATGAAATTCAAGGTGATTCCGGCAATTCCGCTATTCTCCAATATTGCGATATCAGCGGGGGTTGGCCCGGCTTGGGCTCTAATAACATAAACAAAGACCCGGGTTTAATACCTTTTGGTCTTCTACCAAGAGAAATTACTTTAATCTATTTCCGGATTGGCGCTGGTTCACCTTGTATAGATGCAGGAACAAGCATAAATACTCCTGTAATAGATATAGACGGCAAATCAAGAAATGATGATCCAATGACATTTAATACCGGAGGAGGACCTGATTCATTTTTTGACATTGGTGCGTATGAGTTCAAAGCGTTTTATGTCGCCACAAACGGTAATGATTCATGGGACGGCAGAATACCTCAATGGAACGGAGGAAGCGGACCAAAGAAAACCATTCAGGCGGGATTGGATGTTGCCGGAGACGGCGAACAGGTAATTGTCGCGCCGGGAACATACACTGGAAACGGCAACCGCGATCTCCAATTTTCCAGTAAAGATATGCATTTGCTCTCTGAAAAAGGACCGCTTCAGACAATAATTGATTGCCAAGCATCCTCAATAAATGGGCATAACGGAATTATGTTTTATTATGAAACGCCTAAAGCGGTGGTTAAAGGATTCACAATCAAGAACGGATACCTTGAATCATATTCCGGAGGAGGAATAGCATGCTCATATTCGCATCCGACAATCCTTGATTGCAGGATTGAAAATTGTTCTGCGGTATATGGTGGGGGCATTGCGATGTGGTGGTCAAATCCTTTAATAGCCAATTGCATTATAAACAACAACCATGGTTTGCCTAATGCATGGAATCACGGCGATGGCGGTGGAATTTATGTCTATTATGGAAGTCCATACATCAAAAATTGTCTTATCACCAATAATACCGGTGGAAGAGATGGCGGCGGAATTTCTTCTTATGGAGATGCTCCTGTTATTTCAAACTGCACAATATATGGAAATTCTACAATTGACCCCCAGGGTGGCGGCGGCATGTATCTTGGCTATTCTATTCAAACGCCGAAGGTTATCAACTGCATAGTGTGGAATAATACCCCGGATTCTGCGAGGATGTTCACTTGGGCAACACCGGTAGCCACCTATTCAGATATTCAGGGCGGCACTGGTATGCCGTGGTTTGGGGTCGGTTGTATTGATATATCGCCGGACTTTGCAATAGGTTCTTTGCATAATTTCTATCTCAGCCAAACCGCGGCGGGACAATCCACGAACAGCCCATGCGTTGATACCGGCGAGTCTTCCTCAGAATTTTATGGATTGAATCGCTATACGACACGAACTGACGGTATGCCCGATGCAGATTATGTTGATATGGGTTATCATGCAAAATATGCGTTAAGAATTGACAATATTTGGCGCAGCAGCGGGAATGTAGTCATTCATTGGAATGCGATTCCAGGGGTCTCGTATTATGTTGAATGGTCAACCGACATGATTGTATGGAACGAGATTTCCGTCGGCGCAGTGACGCAGTGGACGGATACGAACACAGCAGGTTATACGATGAAGCTCTATCGCGTGAGAGAGAGATAATAAGCGGTATCACCTATTTCGTATTACGTTTGTAAGAAGGTGGCACGGGCATCTTGCCCGTGAAGAAAGTAGAAGCGACGCCCCCGTCGCTTATCTTGGTAAGACAGGCTTTCCAGCCTGTCATCGAAGACGACAGCTTGGAAAAGCTGTCTTACATGAAGGCTTTCGAGCGAATAACGTTGGCTGACGCCACTAATACAAACGACAAAGGATAGGAGCGCGGGCAGGATGCCCGTGATAAGAGTTTTATGTCACCCTTTCAGGGCTGTGTATTTTTTCTGTTCTTTTCCCCAAGGCTGGCGCCTTGGGTTGTGAATATGTCGCCCTTTCAGGGCTGAAGATGACAAGCTGGAAGCCCGAAGAACGTATTATATATTACGTTTTGCGTTATACGTAAGAAGACGAGAAAAAAAGAACGCGCATCGCCTGAAGATGTCAGGCGCGCTACTACAAACAATGCAGGCATTCTGCTTACATCTCATATTACAATTTGCATCTATTGCCGATTCTACATAAAAATGACCGGAGCATACAGAAGCATAATTTCAAAATTGATTTGCTCACTGTCTTTGCTATATTTATTGCAGACATGCTTCAATTAATGCGAATGAAGAAAAAAATTCCAAAACATCAATCATTTGGGGATTAAGAATGAGAAGGAATATCAATGGGCTGATGTTGACAAGCATTTTTCCCGATATTCTTGCATTTGGCATTGGATTAAGTATAGCTCTCTTTCTGCGATGGAACACGGCTGACCTTGTCTGGAGTTTGTGGCTCAGCAGTCTGTTTCTTGGTTATCTCACAATCCTTTCAGCAATTGGCGGAACAGTCTATACGGGGATAAGAACTATTAAATTTGCTGCAAAATTCGATGAATTTCCCAAAGACTGGCAAAAGCCAGCTCTTATTATCGGGTCAGCAGTAGTTTTATTCATGTTTGTATTTTTTTCGTTTCATTTCTGCGGTTTTCATGCCGGTCATGCAATTTTTCTTTCGCACTTCTTTCCCGTCGAAGGAATGACGACTCAAAATTTATTCGGAACATTCATGAATCCGCTCGCTCTTTGGAAAAAGGTCTTTAAATATTTATTGCCTG
>JAFGBY010000075.1 GCA_016932915.1 Acidobacteriota bacterium
GAATGTAAATTCGCATGCGTTCCCAAAATTAAAATGTCTTTACATCTGAATGTGGTTTATTTTGCAGGGTTGTACGGATTCAGGTTTTATTTAAATTCTAAAGCCGTAGTATATATTTCATATGATTTATTTTTATCTATCGGCATCTCATTATAGGCTCGCATAAATGCATAATTGAAATCCTGGTCAATATAGGGGAAGGTTTGTAAGATCATATTTTTGCTTTCATTTATCTCGTTTTTTAGCATTTCATTATTGAATTCAGTATCAGTAAGATAGAGTATTACGGGCATAATACCGTCAGCTGAAACAAAATGTATATCTAAACCAATTATCTCAATATTACCTAATTTAATAGGGAAGTTATATATCTCATTGATTTCATTTGATGTTTCTTCAATAAAATTCTTATATTCTGTTTCGTGTCTATATTGAAGGAATGAAGCAGGTCTTAATATATTATTTAGAGCAATATTTAGCAAAGCAGAGCTTGTTCTGTGACCTTGTTCAAATAAGTTCTTACTTCTTTTATAGAGAATCGGAGCTGTTTCTCCAATTAAAGAATAATTGCCTAATTGTAATATATTTACTTTCCACTCATCATTATATTTACTAAAACTCATAAAAAATAAATATTGGGGCCCAGGATTATTACTAGTAAAAAAGATATTATACGATTATTTATCATAGAATTGAAGATTGTTGATGATAAACTTATCTTCATCTGACGATCTAAATTACAGTGACAATAGAATCTTCTTTACCTTCAATTATTCTAGAATAATATTGATCTTTAATTAAAAAAGTATTGTTCGAAAGGAAAGCTGTAAATTGATCCGCAAAGCTTTTAATATCAAATTTTTCTAGTGCCAAAAGATTAGGTGATAAGTAATCTATTAAATCTTCATAGTTTTGATCTCTAATAGCATTCATAACAGACAATGAAGTTTTATTAATATTCGATCTGATTTTAGGATCAATCTCATCATTAATTTCAGTTGCTACAGTATATGATCCTACACTACAGCTAAGTAAAAGAAGAATTAGAGAAAATATACAAATAAGTTGTTTCATATTAAAAACCTCTTTGAGTTTATACTATATCGAGCCCATTGACGGGCGAGTCTAGAATCCCGTAAAGTCGGACTTGGCACTTAACTCCAATAATACGCATTACTGCGTGATAATTCCTGATAATTTAGCTATAACGAATTGCATGATAACATCCAATTTCCGGAATTACATGTAAATTCACCGAAAGCATTTAAAATTTCAACAAAAAAGGCAGCCCTATCGGCTGCCTTTAATCATCTGTCTAAAAAATCAGTAATTCCTGTCGGCGTAATCCACCCAGCCGCCGGCTTCCACGAGCGATCTGTCGAAATCGGAGATTTCGAAGGGGATCTCCAGGCTTTTTCCGTCGCCTTCGAATTTGAAGACACTGTTGGCGAAATCTGTGGTTACTGTGGTCTCTTTTCCGGCGAAAAGAGAAAACGCTTCATCTATCCGTTCTTTGGAAAGGGGAACTGCCATCATTCCGCAGTTGAACATGTTCTGCCGGAATATCCGGGCGAAGTTTTCCGCAATAACCAGGTTTATTTCGTTCACTTCAAGCGCCCAGGGGGCGTGTTCTCTCGATGAACCGCATCCGAAATTCTCTCTGCTCACAATGACAGATACGCCTTTCAAGTCCCTGTCGGGGGCGAATCCTTCCATTTTCAGGTCTTCGAGAAGGTAGGGTTTCAGCGCTTCCTTTGTTATCTCCGTCAGGTATTTCGCCGGGATAATCTCGTCGGTATTGATATCGCTTCTGTCCAGAAAAAGGACTTTTCCGTTAAAATTCTTCATCAGGCTTCTCCTTCCGCGAGGTATGGTCTCGGATCGGTTATGAAACCGGCGATTCCCGAAGCGGCTGCCGTGGCGGGGCTCATGAGGTGTACCATGCCCCCTTTTCCCATCCTGCCGTTAAAATTCCGGTTGGTGGTGGATGCGCAGACTTCTCCTTCCGCCAGAACGCCGTTGCTCATGCCCAGGCAGGCACCGCAGGTGGGGTTGGTCACACAGAATCCCGCTTCCATGAAAATCTCGATCAGCCCCTCATTCAGGGCGGCTTTATAGACTCCCGGTGTCGCCGGAGCAAGTATGCCCCTTACCGTCGGACTGAGTTTGCGGCCTTTCAGAACTTGGGCGGCGGCTCTGAGGTCTTCGATCCGGCCGTTGGTGCAGCTGCCGATGTAAATCTGGTCGAGGGGAGTTTTTTCCAGCTCGGAAACTTTTTTCACCAGATCGGGCTTGTACCCGTATGTGGAAACCGGTTCAAGATCGCTGATATCGACTTTGATTACTTTCGAATAAGCCGCGTCGCTGTCGGATGTCCATTTTACGTATTCTGCAAGCGCGGCCTCTTTGTCGGGAAACTCTCCCGATATGAAGGGCCACAGATAATCGACGGTTGTGCTGTCGGGAGGGCATATACCGCTGGTACCGCCAGCTTCAATGGCCATGTTGCACAATGTCATGCGCTCTTCCATGGAAAGCGAGGAAATGACAGGACCTGTAAACTCGATGACATGATCCGTCGCCCCGTTGACGCCGAGGATGGAAACCACATGGAGAATAATATCTTTGGCGAATACGCCTCTGGCCGGTTTTCCCGTCAATTCGATTTTGATGGTTTCCGGGGATTTAAAGGCGCAGACCCCTTTGAGTATGCCCACTTCCAGGTCTGTCGTTCCGACTCCCGCGGCGAAAGCGCCGAAGGCCCCGTGAGTGCAGGTGTGGGAATCGCCCATTATAATGGTGTACCCCGGTCTCACATATCCTTTTTCGGGGAACAGGGCGTGACAGACACCGTTCTCTCCTATATCAAAAAAATCCTTTATATCCAGTTCGCGGGCCCATTCTCTCATGATTCTTGCCTGTTCCGCAGTCTTGGAATCTTTTGATGGGGTAACATGATCGATTACAGCTTTGATCTTAACCTTGTCAAAGACCCTGTTCTTTCCCCTGGCTTTCAAATCGTTTATGGCTATGGGCGTGGTTATTTCATGGCAGAATACCGCGTCCAGCTTGATCACATTGATATCTCCCGATGGTTTGTCCACCCTGTGGGCGTCGAATATCTTCTGCGCGATGGTTTTTCCCATACTTACCTCCTGTCGCTTCCCTGTTAAAAAACTCTGGGCGGAGTTATCACCCAGATGGCTTTCATTGTTATTTCTCCGACATTTCTCAGAATGTGCGGAATATCGGAACTGAAAGAGATGCTGTCACCCTCGTTCAGGATGTGGATTTCCGTGCCGTAGAGAAGTTCTCCTCTACCCGAGAGAATTATGCCGATCTCGTTGCCCGGATGCCCGTACTCGATATCCCCTTTCTGGCCGCCCGGTTCGATTTCTATCATCATCGATTCGACATCGCTTCTCATGCCTGCAGAATCATCGTCCAGGATAGAAGCCAGCTGATAGTAGGTGACATTGTTCAGTTTCAGGCTGTTTCTTTTTGTCGCCGGTATGATTTGAATTTTCCGCTTTTTCTTGTATTCTCTGAAAAGGTATTCCGGGTCTATATCCAGGGCGTCGGTAATTGCCATCAGCGTGTCCACCGAAGGTGACACCTTGTTTCGCTCTATCTGGGACACCAGGCTTTCGCTCACGTTGGCTTCGGCTCCCACTTCTTTCAGAGTCATGCCGCGCCTTTCTCTGACCAGTCTGATCTTCTCGCCGAAACGGTAATTCAGGTTCTTTGACATTACTTAA